>CALFRW010000080.1 GCA_937919135.1 uncultured Haloplasmataceae bacterium | reverse complement strand
TTTGGATTAAGTTTTTTTATCAATATTCTTTTGCTAAGTCGACAATATTTGTTAACTCGCCACGTTTAACAAAGTTTTCTAAATTAGTTGTTATTTCATCAGCAATCAGTTTCCCTACATTATGTGCATTTCCTGAACAATGAGGTGATAAAATAATATTATCTAAGGCTTGAAACGGATATTGCGACGGATAAGTTATGTTATTTTGTCGCGGATATTGGTACCATACATCAATCGCAGCTGCTTTTAAGGTTTTATGCTTTAAAGCATTATAAAGCGCCTTTTCGTTTATTAATTCACCCCGACCAACATTAACAAGATATTTATTTTCCATTTTTGTTAAGATTTTTTCAGTAATAATATTTGTGGTTGTTTTTGTTAAAGGAAGGGAAATAAAAACAAGATCAGAATTAAGGCATAAATCTTCTACCGTTGCATAATAACTACCATTTCCACCAGTTAATTTATTACGATAACGCTCCAAAGTCGCAAGCTTAACATTAAAAGGTTGTAAATATTTTACAATATACTTTCCAATCATACCCATACCTAAAATACCGCAAACTTGATTATTTATTGGCATCCACGTCGCGCTACCCTCTAAACCATGCCAATTTCCACAAGTCATGCCTTGATGAAGTTCAACAATTCTTCCGAGTAAAGCAAGAGCTAAACTAAATGCTCTTAAGGCGACGATTGGTGCATGGGCATGGGTATTAACAAGAGTAATCTTTCGCTCTTTTATTAAGTCTAAAGGCATATCGTTAATACCAGTATAGGTATGATATAGTATTTTTAAGTTTTTTGCCTTATTTATTTCATTTTCAGTGATATTTGCGGTAATTAATACCTCTATATCTGCTAAATCATCTAAAGTATCAATAAAAACTAACTCAATATTTTTATTATCTTGAAATGTTTCTTGTAACTTATTAATCAAATATTGATTTGGTTTATTACTTTTTAAACCGATTTTCAACTTTATCACCACTTTTTACATATATATTAGGAATAGTATAATAACCATGAATATCTGAGATAATCGGGTTTTTACCTACTCTTGTATACATTCCAGAAAACTTCTCATTATAAATAAATAATCCGATTAGACACTTGAAACGAGAAATCATTAGTTCCTCCTGTGCTATTTCTACTAAACTTCTCTCATATGGATAAACATATTCTTGATAGATATAATCATTATTAAAACATTGTTTTAAGATTTCTTCCCATTCAGCAATACGATGATCCCTTCCCGTATAGACACCCCGAGAACCATATAAATCCAGCGGTTTTATAATATATTTATCTTTATTATTTAGTACATCATTAAAGACTAGTTTATCTCCTTCAAAAAGGTTCGTATAAGGAATATGGGCCTTAATAAATGCTTTTTCATTTTCATTAAGAAATGCGAGTGTTGTTTCATCATGTAAAATTTTAAAAATGATCTTATTGTGTAAAATTTGTGATTTTAAAGAGCCAATAACACAAACGGCTTGATCTTTATAAGCTTGAATAAAATCTTTTACTTCATCAATGTGGTCAATTATTTCTCTTGTTACAGCGCGACGATAGATTAAATCAATCGTCTCATTTTTATAAAACAATTTACCATTTTGATAACTAAGGTTTCTAATGTCACAGATAAATGTCTTATAACCTTTCTTTTCATAAACTTTTTTAAACTCTTCAAATTCTGCAGTTGTCGCACTTTCAATAAAATCGACAATTGCGATCGTTGGTTTTTTATCACTTTTTGAAAATGTTTTATATATCTCAAGTGTTTCATCCACTAACTTTTCTATTGCTTCAAAATATTCAAGTTCATACAAGAAAGATAAATCTTTTAAAGGCTTTTCTTCAAGTAAAATACGGGCAATAGTATTATCCTCATTCATCGCTGATGAACCATCCGTATTAAATTCACAAAACTTAAAATCTTGACCATTATAAAAGATATCAAATCTAGCGATTGGAACATTGACTTGATAATTGTGGTCCAGTAAGATTAATTCTTCTAAGACAGGAGAAAAATTAAATAGCTTACGATACTCAGGAGATGCTAAATAATGATCGGTTACTTTATTACCAATTGAAATTATCGTTTTTACAATATTATTAAAATTATTTATATCCTGTTCCGTAAAGAACATCGGATGATATAAAAAGGGCACTGGTTTACCTTTATAGATAGCGTTAGAGTTATTTACTTTTAAAATGGTATTGTGATAATCTGTTAAGTAATCACCATTTATCAGTAAATTGATATATATCTCATTTATGTGATTAAAACCCATTAATGATTCCGCAGTAATTAAACTCCAATTAAACGATTTATCATGTAAATAACGGGTTTTTGACAATTGTTGTGGGGAGCGTTTAAAAACCAATAAATCATAAAGTGGTTGTAAGTATTTTCTTTCATCAGTATTAAGTCCCGTAGCTGCTAAGTCTGTTAAGTACTTAACTATTTCATGACTTGTTAAATTATTTAATTTAGTATTAACTCCTAATGCCTTAATATTCTTTTTAGCTATAAGAACATCATCTAGAGTGATAGTGGAAATAAAATCTATTAACTGATTAAGATTATCTTCATTATATAAAAGTCCTTTAAATAATGCGATTACCGAAAAATTAAGCGGATAAGGTAAGGCATCAATCATTCTGATTTCGATATATTTTCTAATCCGGACATCAGGAAACACCATCGAAAACCCGTGTTCTAAAAGATCAAGGTCGTCGGGATTAAAGATTGTTGAAAATTTAGTATTGCCCATAGATTCTGTACCATTAAAGATAATTTCTTGATTTAAAATATACTTTGCATAATCTTCATAGGAATAATTATCAGTGATTGTGTTACTAATAATCCCACAGCGTTTATCATCACAATTATCCCAAATTTGAGCTCTTATCCCATTATGAGGATATATCTTTGATTCATACAGTGGTGCATTATCAAAAAAGGCATAAAATATTGGTGATAAAGTATTAAGAATCCTTAATTTATCACGAAAATCATTTTCACTACTATAATCAACTGTTACTTGCATGGAAGCGGTTTGTTTCATCATATTATGAGCATAACAGCCACATGATTTAAAATACTCATACATATGATGATATCTCTTTTTGGGAATAATTTTGATATCATCTATTTTATCGATAAAACGATAGCCCGCGGCAAGCAAGGCTTGATTATTTTCAGCTAAAACTGTTATTACATCAAGAATTATCTTCTTATATTCCTGTTCTAAATCATAAATCTTTCCTGCAGGTTTTAAACTAATTTCTAATTGACAACCAGGTTCTAATGTGATTGTTGAATTATCTTTTATTAAACCAACAACATATTGTGCTTCATAAATTGGTTCATAACCCTTTGACAACAATTTTTTTAATGCAGATTCAACACCCGTTTCACCATAAAAACTGACTGATTGGAAATTTGTTTTATCAACGACAAAATACTCAAATTCAGCACCTATCAGTAACCCTGCTCCATTTTTTTCTTGTTTAGATAAATATTTAACTATCACACTTATTTGCTCAGCTCTCACTTTTATTACCTGCCTTTATTATTACTACTTAGTATTATACCATATTATTCTAAAATTAAATTATTTGTGCTTATTGTCTATTTTTTTAATCAACTTATAACAGGCTTTATAACCTTGCTTATATAAATAAATAACCTGTTCCCGGCTAAGATCAAAATCAATAGGTTTAAGCTTGTTTTCAATCGGAATATTAACCAAATATGTCTTCTCATTGATGTTAATTTGTTTTTTTACTTTTAAGTCCCTCGCTTTATAACATGCTTTAAACCTTAAAGTCAGATCAACAAAATCATTTGTGAAAATATTAGTAGGAATATTTCTAACCACACAACCATCAATAATATAATGTGAATTATATTTTCCCTTTAAAATATATGGGGTATAAAAAAGCGGGATCGCACAACTCATCTGTACCGCATTACTAATATTGAAGTTTAAAGGGTTATATCCATATAAATGTAAATCTTCTGGTAAAATCAACATTTTATTAGTTGTGAAGTCAGCTGCGATAATCTTTAATCGATCGTTTACATCCTTAAAGATTTTTATATTTTTTATCCTTAAAAGTCGATCAACAAACTTATTTATAACTCCACTATCATAAATACCTTTTTTAAGTAATAGTGATAATGGTTTACCAACATATTTGTTTTTTCCTACTTCAGTTTTTTGCTTAAAAAAGGAAAAATCATCATAGGAAGCAAGCAGTGATGTAAGTTCATTAGCTGTATAGCCACTAACTATTAATGATGCAATAATAGCACCTACAGAAATCCCGCAAGCTTTATCTATATAATACCCATAATCCGAAAGAGCACTATAAGCTCCAATATAACTAATACCTAAAATACCACCACCATCAAAAAAAGCATTTATTCGCATATCTTTTCCCCCTAGTATTATCAGTAAATACTATTAGGTAAATAATAAAAAAATGACAAAAAATTCTTATCTATCATCTTTTTTATTAGCATCTAAAACAATTTTAGCTTTATCCACTGTTTTTAGGCTAAGTATATGCCAAGCGACTAGTATTAATAATAACAATGAAACAACCCTTGAAATCCAATGTTCAACAATAAATATTTGTGTTACAATTGTTGGGATTGTTAAAAACAACATACTATAAATTTTGAATTTACGTGTTACTTCTTTTCTTTCAACATAACTTTCAATTGTTGGTCCAATATAACTCATTTTTATTAAACGGTTATATAAAGTTTTGGAACTATTTATATAACACAACCCCGCAACCATAAAAAAGATTGTCGAGGGCATTACAGGTAAAATTAAACCAATAATACCTAATAAAACACATAATGAACCACAAAATATAAGTATTACTTTTTTAAACAACTTCATGTATACCACCTATAAATCATTTTAACTTTTAGTCAAAAGATATATTCCTATATAGTATAATATAATTATCTACCAAATTAATCAAGGGGTGAAATAAATGTACGATTGCATAATAGTAGGAGCTGGTCCTAGTGGAATGATGTGTGCCATAACTTCCGGTCAAACGAATAAAAAGACACTATTAATCGAAAAGAACTTAGAATTAGGAAAGAAAATGAAACTTAGTGGCGGGACTAGATGTAATATCACTAATTTAAAAGCTGTCGATTTATTTATCAAAAATCTTCCAACGAAAAATGGTCGCTTTTTATTTAGTGCATTAAACAACTTTAGTCCTTTAAATATCTATCATTATTTTGAAAACCTCGGAATTAAATTAAAAACAGAAAATGATAATCGCGTTTTTCCTGTTAGTAATAAGGCAAGTGATTTTATTACCGCATTAGGTAATGAATTAACGAAAAATCATGTGGAAGTACTTACAAATACAACAGTCCTAGAAGTTGAGAAAAATCAGCATTTTAAGATTATTACCTCAGCTGGTATATATTATACACAAAAACTTGTAATAGCTACTGGCGGACTTAGTTATCCCCATACAGGTTCCACAGGATTTGGTTTAGAAATAGCCAAACAATTTAATCATCATATTACAGAATTATTTCCCACGGAATCTCCCCTTATATCGCATGATGAAGTCATAATCAGTAAATTACTTCAAGGATTATCTTTTCCAAATATCACCTTATCATTACTTCAAGACGGGAAAGTCATAAAAAAAATAACCGATGATTTGATTATTACCCATTTTGGATTAAGTGGACCTTGTGCTTTAAAGCTTAGTCAATTTGTTTACCATAAATTAAAAGAAAATAAAGCAGTAGCGATTCAAATTGATTTTATACCTCAGATAAATAGTGAATCATTACTAGAAATACTTAAGATAAACCGCAATGAAGATAATTTACTTAAATATCTCACAAAGATATTACCTAAACGCCTTGCAGATTATTTTTATCATAAACTTTCAAGCTTATCAAATCAACAAATTTTATTGTTAAACAATTTAATAAAAAAATTTACCATTAAAATTCACGAAGTAAAACCAATCCAAGTAGCCTTTGTCACAGGAGGAGGTGTTGCATTAAAAGAAATAAATCCCAAAACGATGGAATCCAAATTAGTACCAGGCTTGTATTTTATTGGTGAAGTATTAGATATCCATGGATATACGGGAGGATATAATATGACCATAGCCCTAGCAACTGGATATACTGCAGGATTTACTACATTATTGTAAGCGTCAAATCATAATCGCATCAAAAATTAAGCCCTGATTAACTGTCTAATTAATCAGGGTTATCATTATAATCATAATCTTACTTCTTTTATTTATCTTTGTAATTTTTCTCAAAGCGCCATGCATCTTTACACATGTCAAGGATACTCTTCTTTGCTTTCCAACCTAGTTCACGTTCAGCTTTACTTGCATCAGCATAAAATGACGCAATATCACCTGGACGCCGATTAACAATTTCGTACGGTACTTTAATATTGTTTGCTTTTTCAAAAGCTTGTACTAACTGTAATACTGAAGTACCTTTTCCAGTTCCTAAGTTATAAATTTTTACTCCTTCAGTTAATTTTTCAATTGCTTTAACATGTCCTTCAGCTAAATCAACCACATGGATATAATCACGTACTCCAGTACCATCAACTGTATCATAATCATTTCCAAATACTCTTAGTTGTTTTAACTTACCTTTAGCTACTTGAGTCACATAAGGCAATAAATTATTTGGTATACCATTTGGTGCTTCTCCGATTAATCCTGACTCATGGGCACCTACTGGATTAAAATACCTTAGTAATGAAACAGAAAAGTTAGGGTTGGCTTTCGCTACATCTAAGAGAATACGTTCACTCATTGCTTTTGTTTCACCATATGGATTAGTAGTTGGTAATAAATCCATATCTTCAACAAAAGGTACTTTATTATCTCCATAGACAGTTGCCGATGAACTAAAGACAAATTTATTTACATTATACTTTAAACATAATTTACTTAATATCATTGTACTAACTAAGTTATTATAGTAATAAGTAAGTGGTAACTCTACCGATTCTCCAACTGCTTTTAATCCAGCAAAGTGAATGACACCATCAATTTTATGATTAATAAAAATTTGATCTAAAGCATATTCATCAGTTACATCTATTTGATAGAAAGAAATATTTTTGTTGGTTATTTGGATAATTTTATCAATTGTTTCAATTTTACTATTGATTAAGTTATCAACGATGATAACAGAATGATTTTTATTTAGTAATTCCACACAGGTGTGTGAACCTACATATCCTGTGCCACCAGTTACTAGTATGTTCATATTAAATATTGTATGAGTGGTTTACACAACTTCTACTCATACACTCCTCTCTTCCTATTATTTATTTGATAAAAAGATTATCTCATATATTAATCGGGCGGTAGGTTTTACACTTACAATTTAATAATTAAAGAATATCATATAAAGGACTCCTTTAATTAATTTGAAGAAATAATCATCAAAAATTTAATGGTCGTCCCTGGATATGATTTACATTTACTATCATTACATTAATATAAAATTGCTTTTACATCTACATATCCTGATTGACCGTACCCAGTAGAATAAATATCATATATTCAGCCACGATAAGTAAACTTATAATAATCAATTTAGTTAGTATTGACATAGGATCATCAAAACCAAATCCTGATCCGCAAGAAGCAGATTCTAACTGAAAATCATCTTCACTCATAATTCTAGCATAAGATTTTTTATAAATCATTAATGAAGTGAAAATAGTTAAAATTAAAAACAAAATAATTTTCCCTATAATTCTCATCATATATCTCTCAGAATTTTGTCGGATATAAGTAAAAGAATTAAGATAAACTTTGTTTAATTAAATTTATGAATAAATCGGTTAAATCTGGATCAAATTGTGTTCCTTTATGAGTTTCCAATTCGTTTAAGACATACACTAATTCTAATGCTTTTCTATATGAACGATCGGATGTCATGGCATCATATGCATCAACAATACTTAAAATTCGACCTTCAAGTGGAATATTATCACCTTTTAACCCGCGGGGGTAACCTTTCCCATCATAACGTTCATGATGACTCATAATCGCTGGAATTAACTCCATTAGGTTAGGAACATGTTTTATTATTGATATTGAAATATCAACATGTTTTTTCATGATTTCATATTCTTCCGTTGTTAATTTTCCTTTTTTAGTCAAAATATTTTCAGGAATACCTATTTTACCTATATCGTGAATTAAACCCGCATTTTTTAAAACGATAATTTTATCTTCACTTAATTTAGCTAATTCCGCTAACTTAATTGCTAATTTTGAAACCTTTTCGGAATGCCCATATGTATAATGATCTTTAGCATCAATAGCGGCAGCTAAAGCATAAATCGAGGATTGATAAGCGTAATTAATATTTGAACGAATATCACTGACATTTTTATATTCTTTGATAAATTTACCCTCAAGATTTTTATTACTTAATACGATTCGATTTCTGCCTGTTTCTTTCGCAATATATAAGGCCTTATCAGCTGCATCAATTAACTCCTCACTTGTTGTCGCATTTATCGGATAAGTGGAAATTCCACCACTAATTGTCACGATTTCATTTTGATTAATTGTCGTATAAAAGTTCTCCTCAATCTTTCCTCTAATTATTTCACAAAGTTTATAAGCCTCTTCGCGACTAGTATTAGGAAGGATAATCGCAAATTCTTCCCCTCCATATCTTGTGATTATATCAGCTTCGTTAGTATTATCAATTAAAATTTTCGCAATTTTATTTAATACCCTATCACCTGCTGAATGTCCATAAACATCATTATAAAATTTAAATAAATCGATATCAAAAATAACAAGTGAAAAAACTTGATATTTTTGATTATTTATTATACTCCATAACGTCTCATGAAAATAACGATGATTATAAAGTTTAGTCAAGCCATCTGTAATCGCTTGTTGTCTCGCTGCTTCATATAATCTTACATTTTCTAAGATAATTGACACTTTATTTAATAGAAGCTGGATAAATTTAATATCAGTTTTGAAATATCCATTTCCATCTTTTTTTTCAGTTAATACTAAAAATCCATGAAGTTTATTTCGATAATTTAACGGGAAAATAAGCTTAACATTGTCCATTAAACTTCGTTCCGCTTTTGTTAAAACAGTAAAATCAGTATTTTCATTAATCTCATCTGTCGTTAATAACTGATTTCCTTTTAAAAACCATTGAATAATCGGGTTATTATCTTTAATATCATAAATTTTATTCGTCTTACAAATCCTTATCTTTTCATCCTCTAAACATAAAGCTACAAATAATTGTTTTGGTTTAACACCATCATTAACTGCTAATGTCATTTCATCAATTAAATCATCTAAATTAAGAATATTATTGATATCCTTTTCCAATTTTCGTAATATTTCTTGATGATGTAAACTCTTTTTATAAAAGAGTGAAAAAATACCTTGTCGCAGGAGACTATTTATTGGTTCTAATATAATTGCTAATACAATACATACAATCACTAATGAAAGAAAACTAGAATTCCCCGTTATTTTAGATAATAACTGAGGAAAAACCATAATCGCAATAATAAAAAAACTTGATAATATCAATGTATATAAAGAATAAGTTAAACCTCTTTTAACGAAGGGTTTGGTTTCTAAAAAACCATGAAAATAAATTGAATATGCGATACAAATGGCATTAATAGTATTTAAAATAATATCAATCGGATATCTCCCAAGCTCGGGAAAGAGATTAAAAAGACTACCAATAATCGACAAAACGACACCAATGATAATTAATCTAACTTTCTTAAAGCTTATTTCTTTATCATATACCTTACTAAAGATTTTTATAAATGCTAATATATAGATTACTAAACCAAAAACAGCTAATATATAAGCAAAAAATCCTATTTCATATGTCATAGAATTGTCTTGTATTGAAACTGATTTAATTAATAAACCTAAAATATTACCAATAATTAAAACTATTGTTATTAGATAACTAACAAATAAAATGTATTTTTTTCGAAAATCTTTTACAAATGCTAATGTAAAATGATAAAAGAAAACCGGTGTTGCGATTAAACCTACACCTAAAACACGGTTCCAAAATAAAGCAGAGGTGTTATTTACTTTCATCATGTGCGAGCCTAAACTCCAAATAAACATCGCAATTATATAATAAAAGTATCTTAGGGATAATTTATTTTGTGCTGAAAATATTAGGATAAATAATAAAACACTGTAACACAATAGCGATATAAAAGGTATTAATATAAAGAAAGTATTTTCCATAATCTCCCTCTTAACATTTCTCGTTAAAAAAATTATAACATTATTCTACCAGCTTTAAAAGTCAAAATGCGACAAAAAGCATAAAAAGAAATGAGCAGTTTACCTGCTCATTGTAATAATAATTTTTCCAATTCATTTAATTTTGCTTCAAATACATCAATTGCATCTAATATTACTTGCTTAGAAGTTATATCAACACCAGCCTTTTTTAAGACCTCGATTGGATAATCACTACTTCCAGCTTTTAGGAATTCATGATAACGCTTAACAGCACTCTCTCCTTCAGTTAGAATTTTACTTGCGAGCGATGTTGCTGCTGAATATCCCGTAGAATATTGATAAACGTAGTAATTATAATAGAAATGAGGTATTCTAGCCCATTCTAAAGCTATTTCCGGATCAGATATAATTCCCTTACCATAATACTTTTTGTTTAAATTAAGATAGATTTCGCTTAGTTTTTCAGCGGTTAATGCTTCACCATTTTGAGCCCGAAGATGAATGTCATGTTCAAATTCAGCAAACATTGTTTGGCGGAACACAGTACCTCTAAATCCTTCAAGGAAGTGATTTAAAATATAAAGCTTTTCTTGTTTGTTGTTAATCGTTTTTAATAAATAATCATTTAACAAGGCTTCATTACATGTTGAAGCAACTTCAGCTACAAAGATTGAATAATCACCATAACAATATGGTTGATTTTTTCTCGTATAATAACTATGTAAAGAATGCCCTAGTTCATGTGCTAAAGTAAAAGTATTATCAATACTATTATTCCAATTTAATAATATATAAGGATTTGTTCCATATGTACCAGATGAATAGGCACCACTTCGTTTCCCTTTGTTTTCTTCAACATCGATCCAACGATTATTAAATCCTTCTTTAAGGATTTGTTGATATTCATCACCTAATGGTTCTAAGCCCTTTAATACTATTTCTTTAGCTTCTTCAAAAGTTATATTCATATCAACATCTTTTACTAAAGGAGTATACAAATCATACATATGAAGTTCATCGATACCTAATACTTTTTTTCTTAACTCTATATAACGATGCATTAGTGGTAATTTTTCATTAACGGCAGCGATTAAGTTATCAAAAACAGTTTCAGGAATATTATTTTGATTTAACGCACTCTGACGAGCAGATTGATAATTTCTAACTTTAGCTTTGAAATTATGCGCTTTTATTTCCCCACCTAATGTCGATGCAAAAGTATTTTTAAAATTACCATATGTATTATATACCGCTTCAAAAGCAGCCTTTCGAACACTTCGATCTTTAGATTGTAAAAATTTAATATAGCGCCCATGTGTTACATCGACAAGTTCTCCAGCTTCATCTTTAATCGCTGGGAAGGTTAAATCAGCATTATTTAACATGCTATAAGTTCTACTTCCAGTTGATAGTGAATCTTGACATTCTGCTAGAATAAACTCTTCCTTTTCACTTAAAGTATGAGGGCGCATCCGGTTAATGTCATCAAGTTCCTTTTTATATAACTGTAACTTTTCATAGTCGTTAAAGAAACGAGCTATTTTTTCTTCTTCAATAGCTAATATTTCTGGAACTACAAAACTAATCGTACTATTAGCCATGATAAGAATACTCATAGCTTGAGCATTAAAAGCTTGATAAAAGGAATTGCTTGTATCTTGATCAGATTTCAAATGTGCATAAACATATAGTTTTCCAACTCTTTCAAAAGTTTGATCTCGTAAATGGAAAAACTCATACATCATTTTTCCAGATTCTGATAATTTACCACGATATTTACTTAGAGTAGGAATATCCGTTTTTAATGATTCTAATTCCTCTTCCCATACCTTATCTGACGAGTAGATAACATCTAACTTCCAAGTTTTTTCAATAGGTATTTCTTCACGTAATGGTAAAGATTTTGATTTTTTCATTTTTTCCTCCTTTTGTTCTTTAACTAGTAAATATTTTAACATATATTACATATTTTGGGAAATAAACTGCCTCCACTACATATTATACTAAAATTTAGCAAAAATACCTATAGAATTAATTAATTAATTAATGATTTTACTTTTTAAAGTATTATATTCTGCTTCAGTAATGATATTAGCATCATATAATTCTTTGAATTTACTTAAATCCTCAACAATACTACTTTTAACTGGATTTAAGATAAATTCTTCTTCATTTGAAATAGATAAAAGTACCGATCCTAAGATTGATAAACAAATAAACCCTAATACACTGGCGATTTTTTTATTCTTTATTTCACCAGCTAATAATCTAGAATTAAATACTAGACCTACAACTGCTAATGTACCAAAAAATGTTGCGATAATAATATATAAAAATCCAATTGAATCACTCCAAATAACCACTAAACCAACAACTAATAAGACTAAAAAACCTATTGATTCAATCCCTGTAACAACAACATTTAAAATAACACCAGCTAGACCAAAACTATCGATTTCTTTTTTCATCCTCGCACCTCTCTATAGAATATTACCATTATTATATATGTCTCCGATAATTAAATATGTCACTTTTTGTGTTAATAATCAATTAATAATTTCTCTAGTATACTGAAGTTTTTACAAATTTGATGTATAATAATCATAAGGAGGTATTCATGGAAGAATATAATGAAGACATCGAAAAAAGAAGAATTCAAAATGAGCAATTTCTACTCAACAAAGAGCTTAAAAACCATCGTATTTCTAAATGTCGGACGCTTTTATATTTAATATTAATTATTATCACAATCATCATCTTTCTTATTTCTATATTGATTTAAAAAAAGTACAACATAATTTGTACTTTTTTTAAGCTAATATTAATAATATCAGATTTAGTAGAACAATAACACTCAGTAATATATGATATAGATCTGGTAATAAATGTTTATCGGATGCTTGAAATAACTTAATTGTATTTTTAAAACACTTATTATATCCTTTTAATTTTATCTCTGTTACACCAAAGATAACATAGCGCCAATGATTCATAAATAACATAATAAACCATAAGAGATAGTAACCTAATAACACCCATTTTCCAATATCATTAAAGAGAAGATAAGTGAAAAATGAGATTAAAAGGATGATAAACCAATAAAATTCAATACTCCGGAAGCCCATGCCTTCAACAAATACTTTTCCGCTAATTTTATATGTTTTCACACAACCAAAAAAGAAAAGCACAGTTAGAACTGACAAAATGATAATGGTATTATTCATACTTAACGCCTAATATTTAGCATTAATAAAGGCTATCACACGTTGATAACAATCATCATCACCAATAAAATAAATAAGATCATTTTCTAATAAAACGGCATTTGGTCCAGGGGATTTAATTAATTCATTATTCCTTTTTAATCCAATTACTGTAGCGCTTGTGTGTTGCCAAAATTTACATCTATCAATCGATTTATTGATACAATGAGAAGTAGGACCAATTTCTACCTCGAATGGGATAAAAGGATTTAACGGATGAAAATGTTCGATTTTATCGACTAACTTTGAGATAAGTTCATTTAAATATGCTATTTCATGTTTTTGTTTTTTGGCACTAGCTACGATTTCCTTACGTAAATCATTGACTGATTCGATGTTATGAGAATTTCTAATAAAAAGCTGTGCTTTTTCAGCTGACATAATAATAATGCCACTGTTTTTTCTTGTTTCAACAATTTTATAATCTGACAGTATGGAAATAGCCTTCCTAATTGTTTCAGGAGAAACGCCATATTTACTTGCAAGAACTGAGCGTCCCGATATTTTCTCACCCACTTGATATTTATTTTTTGCGATATTATTAGCAATATCGACCGCAATTTGTTGATATCTTGGAACCGTAGTTTTATTTTTTGCTTCCATTTTTACACCTCCACTATTACTTATTGTAATATTATATCATAAAAAACCGCTTTTTTTCCTAAAAGTCTTTTATTTAGCCTTTTGGCAAGAAACCCTTAACAACATCAATGTTTTCTTCTTTCCAAATTCTTGCGACATCAAATTCACTTTCATGATTAGATTTTGCTTCCATACGTGCCATTAGTTCGCCCAAATCATCAGCTGATAAAGTTAAAAAATGTTCAAGAAATTCATACACTTCAGGCTTATCATTTTTTAAACCTTTTCTTACAATTGTATGTATTGCTTCTGATTCACCGTATATTTTATCAGGATCTTCTAGAAATTTTAAGTCAAAATCAGCAAATTTCCAATGCGGTTCCCATCCCGTAATCACAATCGGTTCTTGATTATCATAAGCTCTTTTTAATGATGCTATCATCGCTGCTTCACTACTTGTTATTAATTCAAAATCTAAATTATATGCATCAATCGCAATTTCTGTAGTTGACATAATTCCAGCACCAGAGTCGATCCCAATTATTTTTCCATCAAATAAACTTTTGTTACGGTTTAATTCTTCAATACTATTTATTTCTACATATTCAGGCACCACCAGTCCAATTTTGGCACCTTCATAGTTAACACCTAGATTAACTAAATCATCACCGTACTTCTCCATTTGATTTTTATGTGTTACTGGTAGCCAAACATCTAAGAAAGCATCCGTTGAGCCATTTGCGACGGAAACAAATGTGGGAGCGACATCTGCTTGTGTCACTTCAACATCATAGCCCATTTCATCCTCTAAGATAACCGCAGCAAGATGTGTCATCGCAATACCTTCAGCCCAGTTTACATAGCCTAATTTTACGACATTTGTATCATCTTTCTTACAGCCAACTAATAATACTATTGATGCAACTAGTATAAAGAGTGTAATTATTTTTTTCATCAAATCATCCTTTCTAATTTGTTTCTAAGTTAGGTTTAGAATCACCAAAACCTTGTGTAATTCGATCTAAAAGCATTGCTAGTATTACTACTGCGAGACCACCTTCAAATCCTTGTCCAACTTGCATTCTTTGAATACCATTTAAAACAACTTCACCTAAACCTTTAGCTCCAATCATTGCTGAAATTACAACCATTGATAATGATAACATTATCGTTTGGTTCAATCCTGCAAGAATCGTCGGCATCGCAAGAGGAATTTGAACCTTAGTTAATAACTGCTTGGAAGTAGAACCAAAAGCAAGTGAAGATTCAATTACATCTTTGGGAACTTGTCTAATACCTAAACTCGTTAATCTAACTACTGGTGGCATCGCAAAAATAACAGTCGCAAAGACACCAGGTACAGGTCCTAAATTAAAGAAGTATACCGCTGGTATTAAATATACGAAGGCTGGCATTGTTTGCATAAAATCTAAAATTGGACGCACAACATTATTTACCTTATTACTCCTTGACATCCATACACCAAGTGGTAAACCTATTATAAGTGCTATCATTGTTGCTGTAACAACAAGCGATAGAGTTAACATCGTTTCATCCCAAAGTCCAATGGATTCTATTACTAACATTCCAATAACTGAAAAAATCGCCAGCTCTCGATTTCTAAATTTCCATAATAATAAAGCAATAATAACTATCATTATGTAGGAGGGAACAATTGTTAAACCAGTCTCTATACTTTCAACAATTGTCAATAATATATTTCTCACTATATCAAAAAGTGGTGCTAATTTATCAGTCATCCAAGCAATGATTTTTTCAACATAATCTCCAAGGGGTATTCTATACATTTTTTCCCTCCTCTCCTAGTATTCCAGCTAAGGCAGATGCTTTCACAATTATTCCTAAAATTTTGTTTTCTTCATCTGTTACGACAATCGGATACTTAGTACTCATAAATAGTGGTAAAATATCTTCAATTAAAGTGTCAGGTGTGACAGTATAAATATTTTTATCAATAACTTCATCAATTTTGTTTATATTTTCTTTTAGCAGTTTAACAGCATCATCAATCGTAATAATACCTTGTAATTTATGCTCTTTGTCCATCACAAAAATACTAGATATTCCAACTTCTTTCATTTTCCGAACTGCAACCCTTGCTCCATCTTTGGAGGTAATAATCGAATCAGGTGTTTTCATAATTGATGAAGCAGTAACCACTTTCGTCCGATTTACATCTTGGATAAATTCTTTTACATAATCGTCAGCAGGATTTTGTAGTATCCCTTCAGGTGTATCGATTTGGACAATAACACCGTCTTTCATTACCGCAATTCGATCCCCTAATTTTAAAGCTTCATCTAAATCATGGGTAATAAAAATAATTGTTTTTTTCATTTTATCTTGCAATTTTAATAATTCGTTTTGCATTTCTTTCCGAATTAGCGGATCTAAAGCACTGAAGGCTTCATCCATTAACAGAATATCCGGATTAGTTGCTAATGCCCTGGCTAGACCAACCCTCTGTTGCATTCCACCACTTAGTTGTGATGGTAATGATTCACCATAATCTTTTAAACCTACAAGCTCTAACATTTCATTTGCTTTTTTTAATCTTTCTTCTAATGAAAACTTTTGTATTTCAAGTCCGAAGGCAACATTTTCAGCCACTGTTCGATGTGGTAATAAGGCAAAGTTTTGAAAAACCATTGCTATTTTTTGGCGTCTAATACTTAATAATTCATCCTTACTACAGTTAACAATATTTTGACCATCAATATATATATCTCCGGATGTAGGCTCAATTAACCGATTTATACATCTTATTAAAGTCGATTTACCACTACCAGATAGTCCCATGACGACAAAGATTTCACCATCTTTGACTTTAAAACTAGCATTATTAATACCGACTCCATTTCCTGTTTTCTTTAATATCGTATTTTTTGAATAACCATTTTTAATCATTTCCATCGCATTATTTGGACCTTTACCAAATATCTTATATAGATTTTTGATTTCAACTTTTATCATGATTTCCTCCTTCCGTCTGACAACTCTACGATAACCTTAGGTTGTCACTTTATTAAACTAACATAATCACCTTTCTTTGTCAAGGAATTGAATGCGTTTTCATATATTATTAAAGTATATCTAGGTTTATTATATAAAAAGTTACAAATTATTATAACTTGTAACCTTTTATATATCTTTGATGGTTATGCTTTTTAGATATTTTCCTTCGCCTTCATAGCTATCAGGTGCTTGAATAAAGCCCCCACTAATTAAATAATCATTCGTAAATCCAAATATTTGATGCCACATTTCATTGGCGATGTCTCTTCTTTCCACATGATGCTTATTAGATGTTAGATTTATCCTCTCAAGTTCAAGAAAAGCACGTTTCACATCTTCAAAGATTGTTGATAACACATTTTCACCAATTGTTCTAATTAACTTTGCTTCTGATGTATAAAAAATTGGTACTACTATATTTATCATTTTGTTTTCTACTTCGAGATATCTCATTTCACAAAGTAAAGCGAGCACTTTCTTTTCCATTTTATTTAAACTGTCAACAACTATTATATCTTTTTGCGCTTTCATAAAGATGTTATAACATATATCAAAAAAATTATCATTATATTCGGTAATAATATCATTATAAAGCGTATTTAATTCATTATAGGGTGAGAAATGTGAAATACATTTTTGAAACATTCTCAAGAATCGGAACATATCTTTACGGTTACCGTCCCCATCACCAAAACTATTAAATGTTATATTATGATGATAATAATTATTACTACTACATAACAATTTGCGACTATGTAAAGAAAGGGATGGTTTATTTTCATAACCGATAATAATGTAGTCTTTATTACCGGGTTGTTTTTTAGATTGTGTTAATAGGTTACGTTCTGAAAAATATGAAAAAGCGTAGCCATCAAAAATGCTATCACCGACTATGTGATACATTATGCGTTCATTAGGAAAATTTTTAAAACAAGAAAATTTTCTTATCTCTTTTTCCAGCAAATCCTTAATAGAAATTATTTTTTTTCCCGATAATTGGGGCAACATTTTGTAAATAATCTTTGATGTGATAAAGATCATTTTCGAGAAAAACTGGAAAGTTTATTTTATAAGTATGATTTCTTTCAGTAATCGCATTTATTCTCTTTAATTCACTTAACAAATTATTCACTAAAACATTGTCAAGATTAAGTAAAGTAGCGATGTCAAAACTTGTAATTTCATATGGATTGTTTTTAGAAATCAAATATAAAATTTCATGAGCATAATCCTTACTTAAAATAGCATCAGGATTATACTCGTCATAAGCACCTATATCCCCAAAGTAGTAAATGTTAAACTTTTTAGAATTCATATAAACTCCTTTTTATTAGAATAATGTATATTTTAAAATATTAAGAATATTATTTAATGAAAATAAATTTTTAGGGGGAAACTATGAATTTTTTATATGGTGATAAAAATCTTTTAAGAGTGTTAGATGAAGCACAGTTTTGGAAACACCAAGAATCTGAACATACCACTGTTATCGACCAGATTGTACCTGATTTAGAAGCACCTTTTAGTGAAAGATTATACGAGTTTCGTAATTTACTTAGTCAAACAGAAGGTGAAGCAGTAAGGTTAATTGAATCATATATCCGGTCAAAAGGAATTATCAGTGAGGAATTATCTGAACAGATTATCAACTATATTCATTATGCGATTAATGAAAGTCAAAACTTCTTACAATTTTTAGATGACATTAAACAAAATAGCCCAGTAGTTCAAAATGACCCAGTAGCACTAGTAGTTATCGATCATATTATGAGAGAGTCAGAGTATTTCAGCGGAATTGCACAAATTGTATTATATAATTAAGCACCATTGGTGCTTTTTTTATTGATTTATTCAAATACTATAATTATCTTACCACAAATAAAATTTAATTTCGAGGTTGTTATTGTGAACAAAATTTTAATGCTAGTAATAATCACACTTTCTTTAGGAACACATGGCATAATTGTTAATGCCGAAAATCATAATATAAATAACTTAATAGTAACGATGCTTTATCCGTATATAAAAGCAGAGATAACTAATCATTATGGTTATCAAAAATCCTTTGATTTATATAATGCGGTAATCCTTAATACTGAAAAAAAAAGTAATTATCATTATCAAGTAAAAATTCTTATTAAGACGTTTGAACATGCACATAATCCTCCTTATGGTGATGAAACAATCACTTTTGACATATCTCTAGCGGGTATCAAGACTATAGATTTTAATCATAAAGCTGATAAATATGAAGCATTAATTAAGGAATTTTATTATGAAACAATTACCGATATCAAAGAATCCTTTAACTTGAATTTAAACAATTATCAATTATATAACTATTCTCAAATTATTCACCTTGCACATACCAATGAAAATTATCAATCGCTTTATAAAATAGTAGAGGATATTGTCAAAAATAAATTAAAATACAATACTGTAGCAGGATATAAAAATGTGATTGAACCTGTTACTTATATTAAAGCTAATAATAGTTACATATTATATAAATTAACTGATGGAACAAATGTGATTAATATTGTTCAAAAAAGTAACGATAATTGGATTGTTAAACAAATATTATTCCAGCAAGGAAAAAAAATGGCTTATAAACTGAAATGGTATATGTGATTTAACCTTTTATTGTTTTATAATGCAAAAGTTTATGTAAGATAATAGTAATTTCTGTGATATAATGTAAGAAAAAGGTAACTAGAGGAGTAACTTTATGAAATTTAAATTTAAAAATAACATTATCACAAAAATTATTATTTTATATTCAATTTCGTGCCTAATTACCGCAACCATATTCTATAAATTAATCCCTGTATTGTTAAATTATGCTCCTCAATATGATTACATCGATAAGTTACATGGAATGAGTTATTTTTCTCAATACGGGTTAGTAGTATTATTTGCGTTAATAATTGGAAATAGCTTATTATACTTTTGTTTGAGAAAGGTAAAACGAATTGAATCTATGATGGAAAGTCGCGGTATTATTCATCAAAGTGAAGTTGCTAGTATTTCAAAAATATTAACTACTCTACCAATACAGATCTACCTTATTCATATTATTATCCCGGTATTAATAATTCCGCTTATAACAGTTCCCATATTTATAGTTCAAAAAGCATCGTTAATTACCTTTATAAAATTATACATTTTAGTAATTGTCTTTTTTACGATGCTTTCATTACTAAATTTAGTTATGTCACAAAACCTTTTTAAAAAGCTATTGTTGAAGATTAATTCTGATAAAAAAATTGAGGGTTTTAGAATTCCCTTTATAACAAAATTATTTCTTCAAATCATACCTATTATTGTTACAATAATTCTTTTTACATCGTTAATTGGTTATTCATATAACATTAAAGAAAAAGGCAATCTAATTAGTGAATTATATTTAACTGAACTAAAAGAAAACTTTACGCCTCAAAGTAAATTAGACGCTTCACAGATTAGAGACAAACTGTTAAAAATAAAAACAGTTAAAGGCGTCACCGATGATCGTTTTATTATTACACCTGAAAATAAAATCATTTCTTTAGATTATAAAGTGGTTGATGGCTATTTTTTAGAATATTTACATGAGTTATCATTAAATAATGGTGGTTATGTATATGATATTACTGGAGAAATAAGAGGCGTTATTATTACGCTAAATAGTGAAGCGGGTGAATATATTGTCGGTATTAGATTTAATGTTGTATCGATTGATTTAATAAACGCTTACTTAGTCAATTTTATCATAATTTTACTATTATCATTCATCGTATTATATATTGCGCTAAAATCTCTCGCTAATGATATAAAAATTGTCACTGACAATCTTAATAAAACTGTTTCCGAAAAAAAAGCAAAGCTTTATACCAAACTGCCAATAACATCTAATGATGAAATTTCTGACTTGGTCTTAGCTTTTAACAAGATTCAAGATTTGGTACATAGCACAATTGAAAAGAAGAATAGTGAAATTAGGCTATCTAAAGATGAAATTGAAAAGTGGTACCGAAGTACTGTTAATACAATTAGATTAGTTATTGATGCCAAGGATCATTATACTTGTGGCCATTCTGATCGGGTATCAGAATATGCGGTTAAAATTGGAAAAGCTTTGAAGTTACCTCAAGCAGATATCGATTTATTAAAAGAAAGCGGAATCTTCCACGATGTAGGTAAAATAGGTATTAGTGATAATATTTTAAATAAAACTGGAAAACTAACCACAAAAGAATATAATGAAGTCAAGAAGCATCCAGAGCGTGGAGTCCTAATTTTATCAGCGGTATCGATGTTCGAAAAAATTGTCCCTATCGTTCTTCATCATCATGAAAGGTATGATGGTAAAGGATATCCTAAAGGACTAATGGGGAAAGAAATCCCTTACTTAGCACGGGTATTAGCGATTGCTGATGCCTTTGATGCAATGACTACTAATCGGATTTATCAACCAAAGCTTAAGTTAGAAGATGCCATAGAAGAACTAATAAAGGGCTCAGGTACACAATTTGATCCAATACTCGTTGAAGTTTTAATAAAGTTAATTGAAGCTAAAAAAATCGAAATCATCATATAAACCACCTCAAGGTGGTTTATATGATTTATTTGTGAACTTTATAACAAACTCTCTTGACTATTAGCTAAAAAAATACTATTATAGATTTGTTAGCGCTTCCAATCCAAATTTATGCTTTTTTTTTGTGCATTTATGTGATTTTTTTCACATTATTTTATGAGACATTAGAAATATGATAGGAGGATTAATATGAACTTTTTATTGACTAAAAAACATCAATTAATGAAAAAAATGTTTACCGAATTTGCGAAAAATGAAGTTAAACCTATAGCTGCAGAAATTGATGAAACAGAAACTTTTCCAATTGAGACAGTAAAAAAGCTGGCAGCAAGTGGGATGATGGGAATTCCAATTCCCAAAACTTATGGTGGAAGTGGCGCTGATACCTTATCCTACATCTTAGCCGTTGAAGAGCTAAGCAAAGTTTGTGCTACAACAGGAGTAATATTATCTGCGCACACATCACTTTGTTGTCACCCACTATTAGAGTTTGGTAGTGAAGAACAAAAACAAAAATATCTTGTTCCGTTAGCTAAGGGTGAAAAACTTGGAGCTTTTGGTCTTACTGAGCCAAATGCAGGAACTGATGCTGCAGGTCAACAAACTACTGCGGTATTAAAAGCTGATAAGTATATCTTAAATGGTTCGAAGATTTTTATTACTAATGCTTTTTATGCAGACACATATATTATTTTTGCGATGACAGATAAATCAAAAGGAACAAGGGGTATTTCAGCATTTATTGTTGAAAAAGGTATGGAAGGCTTTACATTTGGAAAACAGGAATTAAAACTTGGTATTAGAGGATCATCAACATGTGAATTAATCTTTAAAGATGTTGTTGTTCCAAAAGCAAATTTGCTTGGTAAAGAAGGACAAGGTTTTAAAATTGCGATGAATACGCTTGATGGTGGAAGAATCGGAATTGCTAGCCAAGCTGTTGGTATTGCACAAGGGGCAATCGATGAAACCATTCTTTATGTAAAAGAGCGAAAACAATTTGGTAGATTTATCTCTCAATTTCAAAATACCCAATTTCAACTTGCCAACATGCAAACAGCAACTGATGCAGCAAGGTTGTTAACATATAGAGCTGCAAACTATAAAGATCAAAATTTAAAATATTCTAAAGAAGCAGCAATGGCAAAACTATTAGCATCAGATACAGCTATGAAAGTGACTACGGATGCACTACAGCTATTTGGAGGGTATGGATATACAAGAGAATACCCAATCGAAAGAATGCTTAGAGACGCTAAAATTACCGAAATCTATGAAGGTACTTCTGAAGTACAACGGATGGTAATTAGCGCCAATATGCTTTAGGAGGTTTAGTATGAATATTGTAGTATTAGTAAAACAAGTACCAGATACAACTGAAATGAGTATTGACAGAGAAACGGGAACATTAATTAGAACCGGTGTCCCGACTATCATAAATCCTGATGACTTAGCGGGAATTGAAGAGGCATTAAGAATAAAGGAAAATACTAATGGAAAGGTTACTGGAGTCACAATGGGGCCAGAACAATCAGAAGAAATGTTACGTGAACTTCTAGCTTTAGGTGTCGATGAGGTCATACTCCTAACTGATCGGAAATTTGCGGGTAGTGATACTTGGGCTACATCTAATGTATTGAGTTCAGCACTTAAAAAAATTGATTATGACTTAATTATCGCAGGACGACAAGCAATTGATGGTGATACGGCACAAGTTGGCCCTCAAACTGCTGAAAAATTAACAATTCCCCAAGTAACATATGTTAATAAAGTAATTTCAATTAATGATCATAAAATCACAGTCCAAAAAGTTTTAGAGGACTCCTTTCAGATTATAGAAGCAGAATTACCTTGCTTAATCACAACCTTATCGGATATGAATAAACCGCGTTATATGACCTGTCAAGGAATTTGGGATGCCTATGACAAAGAAATTATAAAATGGAGTTTTGCGGACCTTGATATTACGGAACAGCAGGTAGGTTTAAAAGCATCTCCAACTAAGGTTAGAAAAACATTTACCAAAGAAGTGGCCTCACAAGCTAATAAATACGAATTTAGCAATTCGGAAGCGGCAAAGTTAATCACAAATATTTTAAAAGAAAAACATTTAATTGGTTAGAGGTGAGATAATTGAATAATTGTAAAGATATTTATATATATGTTGAACAAAGAAATGGTATTATTCAAGAAGTAAGTTATGAACTTATAGGTGAAGCTAAAAGATTAGCTGAACAAATTAAAACCTATCAAGTAGTAGCCGTGTTATTGGGATATAATATTAAAAATTTACAAGTATTAATCGAATATGGTGCTGATAAAGTAATTGTATGTAATCATGAATTATTACAGAATTATCATACTGAAAGCTACACAAAAGCTTTAGATTTAATAATCAAAACCTATCAACCAGACTTTTTCTTAATTGGGGCAACAACAATCGGAAGAGATTTAGCACCTAGGGTAGCAGCTAGATGTAATACCGGACTAACTGCTGATGCTACCTTATTAGAAGTTGACTTAACAAAGGACTCACCGCTTCTACTTGTTACAAGACCTGCTTTTGGAGGAAATCTCTTTGCATCGATAACTTGTGATCATCACCGTCCACAAATGGCTTCGATTAGACCCAAAGTTTTTGCTCCCTTAGCACCTGATACATCACGAAAAGGTGAAATTATTGACTTTAATGTTGAGTTATCAAAAAATGATATTCATACAGAAACCATTAAAACAATTCAAAAAGTCCAAAAAGGGATTGACATTACAAAAGCCGAGATAATTATTTCTGGTGGTCGTGGAGTAGCGAAAAATTTTGACATTTTAAAAACTGTAGCCAAAGAATTAGACGCAGCAGTTGGAGCATCAAGAGCTGTTGTTGATGAAGGATATGTATCCAAAGAAATTCAAGTTGGTCAAACAGGTGTAACAGTAAGACCTAGAATTTATATAGCTTGTGGTATTTCCGGTGCGGTTCAACATGCTGCGGGAATGGACAAATCTGATTATATTATCGCAATTAATAAAGATCCCAATGCGGCAATATTTAATATTGCTCATGTTGGTATTATTGGTGACGCATTAGAAATTCTACCACTTATCAAAGAAGAGATTTTAAAGATAAAACACAGTAGCTAAACATTAATAGAGACTTTTAGTAATCATATTCAAAAACTCGTGTACGAACATCAGGATGTTGACTCACGAGTTTTTTTTATGGTATTCTATTAGTCTTTAATTCTAAACCAAATTCCTAAGATTTATTTTTATAATAGTATGTTACTATTACTAATTTAAAAATAATAAGCAACTTCACTTATATAAACTATGATACTATCTTTACACTATTATCTAAAGAGAGGAGGTACACTATGAAAAAAATAGTCAAAAGGTTATTACTACTTCTTGGTATTATTATAATACTTGTCGCAGTGGCGATATTATTATTTAATATTTATTATAGCTATAGTAAAAATAATGATTTTTGTTTTATTGAAGGAACATATACTGGATATTGGAAAGATGATGACGGTAATGAAATATATTTTGAATTAATCATTACTGCGATAAATGAGGAGACATTTAATGAAAGTGATGGAGTAAATGTTGTTAAATCATTTTACTTAAACGGGGATGAACTTATAGAAGAAGCACATTATAAAAATTTAAGAAGATATGAACATTGACATGTGATATTTCACTATGATGATAACCATAACGTTATTACTCCACAAGGTGATAGTGTAATGACAAAATTATTTGAATGAGAACTTAAATGAAAAAACACTATTTTTTAATTCCTTACTAATACCAATTATATAGAGACAAATCCAATTAAAGTTTCTGTAAATTAGGATAAATCAAGGTGTGTTTATGATTATTCTAAAAAAACACCTATATAAAGGTGTTAAGAGTTTTAGATTTATAGTAATTAAAGATAATCCATCTGGTGATCGGAATAGAGGACTAGACAATATAAAGACACTTTACAGCTCTAGTATATAAGTAAGCAAATAAAAACAGCTATCCAATTTATTTAGAATAGCTTTTTGTTTATTTACAAATATTTTCGAATAACCATGCCATGTGATTTAATCATATTAAACTGTTCATAAAATCCTTGCATTTCAATATCACAAGTTAGGTCAATACATTGATAATTTTTAAGTTTTTCTAACATCTTTTTTAAAAGGTTTGATCCTATTCCTTGATTTTGATATTCTGGTAACACTTCAAGTAGCGGAATAAAAGCAAAATTTACTTTATCGGATAAAGCATTTATAAAGCCTACCACTCTAGATTTTTCAGTATCATAGGCAAGGATAAAATAAGTGCTATTTTTTAAGATGTTTATCTGTTGTAGAACCGATAAAGGTTTTTTCCAATCCACAAAGAATCCATTAAAATCATTAGGTTTTAATCCCTGAAGTGTAGAAATATATTTTATCATACTAATGTCTCCAACTTCCTTTTGTGATTTTTACTGCTTGAATACTCATTTTTGGATGGTTAATTGCTTTCTTTGTCACTGTAAATAAATCTGGTGACAAAAATTGCTCGATAAACGGTAAATCAGGTGTATAATAAAATTCACCACCAGGTTTAAGTGAATTTAATAAATCCTTATATTTTCTAGCGTATGCTATATGATTACCATCCTTTTTATAATGATTTCTTTTAAAATGATTAGTAAATGATAAATGTGATATGATTGCTCCATAATAGTTAGATTTCAATTTATAGTTAAACCAATCGGCTTGAATAGTGTTTGATTTAGATTCTATTAATCGGTCTACTCCATATACATCAAGCCCTAAAGTACTTAAGTACTTTACTAAATAGGCTTTACTACCACATCCTAAATCTAGAATTGGTTCTTTAATATTATTTAAATCAATATTTAACAACTCTATTTGAAACTTAGCACTATATTCAAAACAAGGAATATTTTTACTCCTTTTTATTAGTTTCACTTCATTAATTGAAGCTAAAATATTACTCAACTTTACATAGTGTTCGGTAATTATTTGCGATAAATTATCAATATTAAACACTTTAAAATACAACAGCTTAATTATTTTTGTAACATAGTCTTCATACACAAAAGCGATCTTTTTTCTAAGAAAAGTATTTATATATATATATTGATTTAAATCGATTATCGTTTCAATAATCCTTTTTGTTGCATAATCTACTGTTTTATGAACAAATTCAGTTAATTTTTCTTTATTATTAAGCAGGATAAACCTAGTTAGTAACTTCCTGTTATTAACGATATACTCTGTAGCATAATTACATACAGGTAAATCAGATTTATTATTTGAAGTAGTTAATATATTCATCCTAGCGTTTATTTTACTAATATAATCAATAAAATTATTCGAATTCATTCTATTACATCCTTTATGATCTATAATACTGTGTTGGTGCTTTACCTTTTGAATCAATAATTTTAGGTTTTTCAGTTTCTTCAGTTAGCTCTTTAAATACAGTAATATAAAAACGCCAATCATCACCAAAATCATATAAATATAAAAAATTACGGTTAACACTTAAATATAAATCACATAACCTGACATTATTAGCACTAGGCCCCTGATCGTAATACGGAGAATAATAACTCTCCCCACGAGACCAGGCTTTGTTATCCATAAAAAATGCATATAAATGCTCATCCTCAAAGTCATAGGATTCTAAGATTATTTCATGTAAATCATCTAATGTAGCTGTTTTATTTATCTGTATTTTTCGCCACAATTTATCACTTAATTTAACAGTCAAGATATAAGAACCTTTTTCCATCTATATGTTCCTTTCTTTACTTATACTAAATTAATCGTAACACAAAATAATGATTCAATCAATAACGAAAAATAAAGATTTCCCAAAATGGGAAACCTTTATTTTCTAGTTCTTAATAGTATCTTTATAGATATATTTATCAAATAAGATAATTAATGGTGGCAAAATTATAAATATGCTAAGTAAAGCAAGAGTAATATTAATTAATGTCATTAAGCCAAAATCTTGTAATATAATAAATTTAGACACTAATAAAACTGAAAAACCACCTACGGTTGTTAATCCAGAAGCCAGTATTGGTGTTCCAATTTTTTTAACTGATATAATTATTGCTTCTAATTTATGATTATTAGCGCGTTCTTCTAAATATCTTTCCATTAACATTATCGTCATTTCTGTACCCATTCCTAATACTAAAGCCCCAAGGGTAGCCGTTATCGGTGTAAATTTAATTCCTAATAAATACATGATTCCACTAGAAATTCCAATGATCAAAGCAACCGGTATAATTGGCAATAAGGCTTTAAAAACATTGCGATAAATGATTATAAGCGCTAGGAATATAAGCACCAGACCAATTATAGTCATTGTTATTCGACCAGAAGTTAAGCCATTAACCATTTCAATATCTAAAACAGCTTTTCCAGTTACTTCAATCTTCATATCTGTATCTTTAAGATCATTTTTTAAGTCACTTAAGAAAGTTTGTAATTCATTAGTTGATAGATGTTTTATATTTAGTTGAATAATCGCTTTTTCGTTATTTTCGGTGATAAAGAGTTGCTTTTGATTATTTGGGATTTCAGTAAATATGTTTTTATATTGTTCATAATTTAAATTAAGTTGTCCCATACTTTGTGCCCTTTTTTCTACCAAATTATCAAAAGATTGGACACTGATAATTACCTCATAATTTTCTATTAATTCAACTGTTTTAGTTTTAATCCAAGTAATATTTTCCTCAGTAATTATATTATCATCCTGTAAATAAAGAATTACTTGGTCAGTAGACCCCATTTTCGCTCTAATATAATGAATATCTTCTAAAGCTTCCATATCTTGTGGCATAAATGTTTCAATATCAGTTTCAACATCGATGTAACTGTCAGCAAAGAAGCCTAAAGCTGATAAAATAACCGTAACAATTAATATTGGCGTGCTAAACTTTAATACTTTATTAGTTGTTCCCGCAAATACTTTTTCTATTTTTGGTTCATTTGTAGAGCTAATTTGTTTCTTTATTGGCTTATTTTTTCGTAACCTTAATATTGGCATTAAAATCAATAAAGCACCAATAAAACTTATTATAATCCCAATCGCAAGCATTAAGCCAAAATCTTGAATCATCGGAACGGGTGAATAAAATAAAGAAACAAAACCTAATAAGGTTGCTAAAACAGAAATTAATACTGCTTTGCCAACTTGTCTGATCGAAACTACAACATCTAAATCTTCTTCAAAGCGGCTATGTAACTGAATTGAGTAATTTATTCCTAAACCAATTAGAATTGGGAATACTGCCATCGAAACCATCGTTACATCTACTCCAATATATCCCATTAAACCTAGAGTTGTAACTACAGTGCTTAAAACAATTCCTAAACTTAGAATTCTCCATCTAACTCTAAAGATAATTGCTAATATAATTAGCATTATAACTACAGCTAAAATAACCATAATGAGCATATTACTTTTCATTTCAGCTCTTAACGCTTTATCTAATGCTGGTTTTCCAGAAATCGTATATGAAAGTGATTTAAAATCAGTTTTCTTAAATGCCTTTTCAATTTCATCAACTATCTCATCCTTATCATCATCACTTAAATTGCCAGCTAATTTAAAAACAATAATTCCCTCTTTATTTGTTAGCATTACTTCATTAAATAAAGGCTTTAATTTCTCTTCACTATTATATAATATATCATCTAACAGCACTTGATTTTGTGGTAATTCAAATTGATTGTTAGATTTTTGAAGCATTAACTGTTTTATGATTGATGTAACACTCATATTAGAAAAAATATTTTCATTACGCATTATTTCTGTTTCAATTTCAGCTAATAAGCGCACATTTTCTAAAGCTAATCCTGTTTCTTTTGATTTATCATCATAAATGATTATTATCGTATCGCCACCAAATAATTCTTCAACTTCTTTATTTGACTGAAAAACATCATTATTACTTTTAACTAGGGTTTCATTTCCAGTAGCCATTTTAATACTAATAACACCCGTTATCAAGCCAATAAAAATTACTAGACAAGTAATTAAGACACTCTTAGGATATCTATTAATGATATTTCCAATCCAATTAAAGATCTGTTTCACTATTTATCACTCCTATTATAATTAATTATTATTGAGACAATTTCTTTAACATAATTTTTAATCTTTAAGACATCATTTTCTGGTTGATATAAAAATGATAAAATTGACCCCATTAGGATTCGCGTATTAATTTCGATTGCTTCTTGAGGTATCTCTAGGACTAATAAAAATCTTTTAAACAATTGCCAAAATTGCATTACTAAGTCCTCTTTACCTAATTCTTGAAGAAAAGTTCTTTCTTTTAAAATTAGCGATAAGATTTGGTTATTTTTAGATACAAGTAAAATTCTTTCAGTTAAGATAAACTCTAACTTCTCCTTAATACCAAATGATCTTGCAGTATTGATATTTTCTTCTAATGTTTTTAATAATATCGGTTCTATAACTTCTAAAAACATTTCTTGTTTTGATGAAAAATAACGAAACAGAGTAACTTCACTTATATCAGCCTCTTTAGCTATTTCTAATGTAGTGCTTCCATTATAGCCTTTTTTTACAAATACTGTTTCTGCAGCTTTTAATATTTGTTCTCTTCTTTCTGCTTTTGTTAACCGTTTTCTTTCCATTTATCCTCCTCGTGTAAGTAAGTACTTACATAGTATATTAAAATTATTTTTCTTTGTCAAGTCTATTATAAAAAAATATAAAAGAAAAAGTTTCCGCTAGGAAACTATTTTTAAATTACTTTTAGGGATCCATCCGCTATTACTAGATGAACCCTCACACCATATCCACCCATTTAATTCTTGCGCTCCAATAACTTTTTCTCCTTTATTAATCGTTAGTTCTTTTGCGGTATAATCTTCTAATAACGTACCTAAATGTTCTGAAATAGCTATTATTTGTTCTGGTACCCATCCTTCTTGAGATTTATCAAGTTTAACACAATATATCCAATTGGCCCAATCTTTATTTCCAGTATACCTCCTACCTACTTTCACTTTTTCTCCCTTTATTACACAGAGCGGATTCGGATAATTACTGGTATGCTTTTTTATGACAATATACTCCATACTTAATCCTCCTTAAAGTCTTAATTTAAACGTCCTTGGGGCAAGTTTATAAGCTAAGATAAGTGCTACAACAATATAAAATAGGCAAAATAATGAAATAACACTTCCAAAAATTAATGTCGAAATTGATAGACTGGTAGCGATATAATAACAAATAAAATAGGTGATAAAGTTGACAATACCATAAGCAAAGTTTTTCGTCTCTAAATTAACATTATAAGGTTGAAGTAAGTAGTACATGACAATATTATGTACCGAAAAAAAGATTGACATCGCGATAATCGAAGTAAAAAGGAGCAAATAGTTGAGTGTTTGCTCAGTACCACCGGTCAGATAAAGTAATAATGGTAATCCCAGAGCAATAACAGAGGCAGGAATTAAATTAATAATTATAATGTGCTTAAGTCTTTCAATAAATAATAACAATACTGCTTTTGGTTGGCGATAAAAACGGTACACAAGCATACTATGATCACAATTCATAAACATTGCTTGAGTTATACCTTTACCGCGATTAACTAGATACATAATAAATAAAAAATATGGTAAATATGTAAGTATTAATCGGTTTACGACCGCTTTTGTAGTTGAATCAAATAGACAAATAATAATTAATGTTATTAATACAATAAATGAAATAATTGTAATCCGGAATGCTGGTTTTATTAAAAGTTTGGAATGACGCTTCATAAAGAGCTCGTTAAAATATTGGTAGCCAGTTTTATCACTTACTAAACTTGTATTTACGGATATTTTTTTCTGCATTGCCATTTGTTGAACTATCCCAGCCTGTTTTGTAACGCCTGCAGAGTAATGCTCAGGTTTAAGTAATTCTTTGTATACTTTTCGGTATTCTTTAAAGTTTAAAATGTATTTAAGTGAGAAAATACCAGGAATTAATAGTAATATCGTTAATATAATAAAAACCTGATTATTAATTACATAACCTAAAGCAGGAGGCAGAAAGGCTACTACTAATAATCCTATAATAACAACCATAATTTGAATTACATTAGCGCTATCATTTCTTTTTGTTTGCTTTCTATAACCCTTAAGCGATAACGCAGTAAAGAGGAGTTTTACTGATACTACTAAAACTGGGATTGCTAATATAACAACGATGCTAGTACCAGAAAATAGCCCAAAAATAAAGGCGAATGGTAAGAAGCCAACTACCATTTTTAGTAAAAAGTAGCCATAGTTTGAAAGCGTATAGTTTCTAACATTAATCCTCATAATGTTAATCGCATAAAACTTATCTTTCGTAAGACTAAACATATGTGTATTAATCAATCCCCCAATAAAAGTCAGAAAAAATATTAGATGTCCGAAACTATCCTTAGTTGGAACAGTAAAAAGTCTTGTTGCTAGAAACACAAGTGTCAAATAAATAAGTTTACCTAGAAAAATGGAAAACAATTCAAAGAAAGCACTAATAATCGTGACGATAAATTTAAGGGTTGTGTTAGCATACAGTGATTGAGGTAATAGCTTTTTAATTGGCCAAAGTGATTTAAGTAAAAAGATAATTGTGTTTGTCTTATAAGTTATGCGGAGTCGAAATGAAATAAAAAAATCATCAATCATTTTCTTTACCTCTTAAAACATTAATAATTTTAGCTTTAAGCATTGCATTATCTTCATCCCTTTCCACTTTTTCTAATACCCCATTATTTAAAACAACAATTTTATCGCATAATTCAAGTGCAAGTTCCATGATATGCGTTGAAAAGATAATAATATGGTCACCTTTCATTTGTCGCAAAAGTTGCTTCATTTCCTCAGCTATCACGACATCAAAAGAAGTAAGTGGTTCATCTAATAATAGAATACCTGGTTTTGCGATAAAGTTCACTAACATCTGCATTTTATTCTTCATTCCATGAGAATAATCCTTAATAAGACGGTCACGGTCATCAATCTCAATACCAACCAAATCAAAATAATCATCGATACTTTTATACTCATGGATTTTTGTTTTATTTATTTCAATAAAAAATTTCAAAAATTCCTTTCCGGTTAGAAACTCAGGTACAACAGGAGTAGAAAGAACATAACCAATGTCATCGGCATTAACCTTACGGCGAATTCCATTTTCTTCAATTTCAAAAACTCCTTCATCAATCAATAAATCTTCATTAATACAATTAAATAGCGTCGTCTTACCTGCACCATTACGGCCTAATAAACCATAGATATAACCTGTTTCAAAAGTAAATGTTATATTACTTAGGACTTCCTTTTTTTCAAAACTCTTTTTAATGTTTTCTAAAATCAATTTCATAATAATTTCCTCCAATTATTTTAATTATACCAAAAAAAGTAACATCAATCGATATTACTTTTAGATAATTTTAAAAATTCATCGGAAAATGAGCATTAGGATTATAAGCTTTAAAACAATAACCATCATTAATGAAATATTCAATCACAAATGGTAAAGCTTTAAGGGATATGTATAGTTCATGAAATAATACTACTAAACAGTCTTTATTGTCTAACAGAAAAAGTGAATATTCAATACTATTTATAATATCATTAACTGACGTTGCTTTCCAATCCTCGGTATCAACATTCCAATCCCAGTAACTTAATCCTAAATTCATAATTTCAGCAACATGTGCATTAGAAAAGATTTTACCACTAGAATAAGGAGGACGAATAAGTTTACTATCTAAGCCAGTTATATCATAGACTAACCTTTGTTCTTCGATTATCTCATTAATAAAATTTTTATGAGCCATATTGTGCTCATATAAATAATAATAATTATGTGACATAGTGTGTAAACCAATATAATGATTTTCATTATGTAGTCTTTTCAGGATCGTTTCGGTTTGCTTATTAATATTATAACCAACAACAAAAAAAGTAGCTTTAATATTAAAGTAATCCAATATTTCTATTATTTGTAAAGTATTTACTGAGGGCCCGTCATCAAATGTTAAATACACAATTTTTTGATTCTCTACTTCTTCTTCAATCTCTTCTTCAATATTTGGTTGTTCAATCTTTAACTCTTTAGTAGAAATAGTTAAAAATAAAATATTTATTGTAATTGACACAAGTAGTGTCAATAAAACATCTTTAAAAATTCCCTTATTCATTTCTATCACCTATTTGTATTATGAAACAGATGACTCCAAATATCATTGTTAAAATATCCTAATTTAGAGCTTTTTTAATTCATCCATCATCGCTTTTCGGTTAGAATATTTATGTTTCCATTTTGAAACAAGATTTTCTACGATTTCATTTCCACTAGGTATTTCGATCATTTTACGTAATATAGCTACTATATTTTGATAAATTTTACGATTTGAAGTACTAGTTGCCAATTTTTCTACTTCATTTTGATATTTTTCTAAAACTGCTTGAGGATAAATATTAACCAATATATCCTCATATCTGTATAAAGCATATAAGTCATTCGATTTCTGAACAAAAGCTAATAATCTATCATATAATTTTTCTTCTGCATAGAGGATATCGATATTAGCGTAACGTGGTAAATTAGATAAGATTTTTTCTCGTTCATTTTTCCATTCTTGATCAGTATATTGATTTTTTAATTCCTTGTATATATCAAGATCGCCTGGATTATCTTTTAGAATCAATTGCCATAATTGATTAATATATGCTTCCTGGTTTCCAATTTGTAAATAAATTTCTTTTAGTTTCACACTATGTTCTTTCAGTAGTCCTCGATAATTTTTATCAATTTGTTGGCTTTCCTTTAAAGCTTCAATTGCCGCTTGATAATCTTTATTTTCCATGCATTTGTCAATATAGTATTTTCTGACATTTGAGTAATCCCAATATTTTTTACAATAAGCAACTTGTTCATGCTCAGCCTTTTTTAAAGTATCCATTAAATCTAGATGCCTAACAGCCCATTTACCTACATTATAATCACTTGACCAATCATCATTAATTTTTTTGGAGTTTTTTACTTTCAGATCAGAAAACTCAAATTTTTTTTTGATAAATTCAAGTTCAGAAAAATTATCCATGAGAATCATTTCAATATATCCTTCATTATAATCAATAATAGAACCATCTAAATGATTGAGAAACCAGTTAAACATCTTTCGCTTTAAATTAATATTGGCATTTTCTAATAATTCTTCCCAAATTTGAAAACACTCATCTGCTAACATACTAGTTTCTCCACCTGAATCATCGATATCAATATTTCCAATTAAAACGAAAATATAATTAGTTAATTCAAATGCTTGTTCAAAGTTCTTATTATCTATCATCTCACCAATATCAGTATCTAAAAATTCACTCAATTCAGAATAAAAATCAGATGCTTCATAATAATTTATAAAATTATCTCTTCCTAAATATTTTTTTACTACCCTATCAATATGATGTTTATAATCGTCTAAATCGTCTTTATCTAAACCAGAAACAATATTTTTAAACCGTAATCTTAATTTTTCGTTTTCTTCTAAAACTGTTATTAGGTATTTTCTTACAGTATCTTCACTTGCATCAGCAACTAGTTTGGCGACAGTTTCATCATTAGTTAGTGAACTAAGATTGAACGTTTCTATATTATCAGAAATCGCAAATAACACAGCTGCCATATGTTTACAATTATTTCCGATTGCAGCATGAGGACAAGAACAATACATCTCAGAAACACCGTCTCCATCGTAGTTTATTTCGACGTCATATTCATCACTTCCAAAGACTGTTGCTTCTACCATATCATTTTTAATATTTATTATTTCCACTTTTTGATCACAGTAATAATCATATCCTCGATCAAGGATGTAATCGACAAAAAGTCTTTGCCAGTTCATATCTATTCACCTCTACCCAAAATAGTCTAGCCAAGGAATGGTTTTATGTTCATATTCACTTAATAATCCATTTAGATACCCAACATGATACATCATATGCCTTATTTGCATTGAAATTATTTCATAGTTAGATAGTTTGGGATATAAAACACAAGGCTTAAAAATTGTGTTATCATCTAAAATATTAAAATAATTTGTTACTTGTTTATTAACAGTATGAAAAAATGCTTTAAGATCCTTAATAGGCATAATATTTTCAGGATCCTTTTCCAACTCTGAATAATATTTTTTTTCAATAAAAGGCTCGTTGAATTTACTTTTAACTGTTCGAAACCAAAAGTATGAACCCATTAAAGCATGTAAAATTTGTTGCCAAAAAATATGGCTACCAACTTTTTTATTGTATATTTCTTCCGTTGCTGCATTTAAGATATTTTCTAACATTTTAAATGCCAGTAGATATTGATTATGACTTTGTTTAACTATACTTCTTTCAATACTCATAATTTCCTCCCAACATTTCATTATTTACATAATAACACATAAACTTCTTTAAATCATTAAAGCAATCTATTTTATTATCTCTTATTTTAAGGTTATAATAAATTAAAAAGAGGAGGAAATTTAATGGATGTTTTTACAGCTTATTTACAAAAATAGAAAACAAAAGCTACTTGGAAAGAATGACAGAAATTCTTACCTGGATTAAAAAGAAATATCCCCATCTTGAAGCAGTTATTAAGTGGAACCAACCAATGTTTACAGACCATGGAACTTATATAATTGGATTTAGTATCGCAAAAAATCATATAGCGATTGCCCCTGAACAAGCTGGAATTAGCCAATTTACTGAAGATGTTGAAAAAGCAGGATATACTCATACTAAAGAACTTTTTCGAATTAAATGGAAGCAAAATATAGATTACGCATTACTCGCAAAAATAATTGAGTTCAATATAATTGATAAAGCTGATTATCCAAAATTTTGGCGTTAACATAAAAAATCGACATTAAGTCGGTTTTTTATAATATCAGTAATGTATTTTTAACTTCTTCGATAATTCTAACGTGTTGCCAAGTTATTAGATCACTTAAAGCATACTGTCTATGTAAATATTCAATAACATAATAGCCAATTAAATAACCACTTCTAGTTGGAATACCATTTTTAAAAGTATTATCTCCGACAAAATATTTCTTAAACAATTCATAATCCTTACTTTCCAGATGAAAAATTAAATCTGATTTAATAATACTTAAATGCTTTTTGCACTCTATAATCCACTTATCAGAACCATATAGATATTCAGGCAATGAATAATTAGGACAAATAATACTTGATGAATAAGAAGCAAGTCCATCATTAAATAAATTATCTGCTAGAGTGGGATTATAGGTTTCAGTCTTTAATTGAGAAAATTGAAATAAATGTGTTATTTCATGGGCTAATAAAATTTTTAAATCATTACATGGTATTTTTTCAAGAAAATAAAATGCGGTGGTGTTATTAAAAGGAGTCACAAAAGCATTTGCGAAAAATAAGCCTACCATAACAATAAAATTTAATTCAATATCATCAATTTCAAATAATTTATGACATTCACTACATGTTTTTTCTATTTCATTTGTGATCGATTTAGCGACTAAGCTTATATTATCAAAATGCTTGTCATAGAATTTGAGACAATATTCTAATTCTTTATCCATATTAAATTTTTCATTACTATGTTTTAATATTGACTTAAGATGTTGAAATATAGCTTCATTAGGTTTCTCATATAAATCTTTCCATAACTGTTTTTGAGTTAGTAAATCCATATTCTTTGCTTTATCCCAAAACGCGATAAATTCATGTGAAATATTTTTTATTTGAAGTTCCATAGTTATTTCTCCTTTTTTTTCTTGGTTTTATATTAGCATATCGCTCACTTTTTTTAAGTGCCATAAAAACAAAATAATCATCAATTTCCCAGATTTTTACCCCACCAAATATCGATATCAATTTATTTTTATACCATTCTTTTCTTTTAGTAACCATATACATTTTCCCATTAATAGTTAATCGATTAAATCCTTTTTCAATAAACGTTTTTGGAACACTAAAATCAGTATGATATGGAGGGTGACAAATTATTTTTGTAAAGTCATGATCTTCAATATTATTAAAGCCATCACTTTTATAGACCTTTAAACTCGATAAATCATTTAATAATGCATTTTCTTTTGATATATCAACAGCAAGTTGTTCATTATCTAGCAAAATAACATTATTTGCTCCAATAATTTTTGCAGCTAAGACACCAACGAATCCATAACCACAACCTAAATCACATACTTTATCATTTTCAGCAAATTCAACAACAGATAACATTGCAAGCGTTCCTTTGTCTATTCTTTTAGGTGAAAAAAGCATTCTATCGGTTTTAAATTCTAGCTTAATACCATTAATAGTTGTTTCAATCATATAATTAATCTCCTATAAATCCTAACAACATTGTATCATATTTTAGTTTTTATAAAAGTTAATAATCATATAAATATTATTAAGAATGATATATAATTACATTAAGTCAAATAATTTTATTACAACCACTCAAATTAATATAAATTTTTTTGTGGTTTATGCATGAACTTATCAAATTAAAAAGGAGATAAGAATGAATAAAAAAGCATATAAAGTCAGTTATTGGTTATCTGGTATATTTGCTATTATTAGTATCATATTATTTATTTTGGGATATGAGTCGGTTTATAAATATGATGCAACAGTATACTATATATTTTGTATAGGGGTTTTTAATGTTGCTATTAATTTTTTGTTATTTGGAATTAAAAACCATATAGAATACCTTAAAGAATTTAAATCATAATTAAGATTTTCACTAAAAGGGTAGCTCAAATGAGTTACCTTTTGTTCGTGTCAAGAATCTTTATCGTAACATATTTTGATTAAAAGTTATGTGATTATTAATTATTTGAAGCGTATATGATATATATGAAATAAATTGTATCATATTTTAATTTAATACATATAATATAGTGACATTAAGTTATGATAATGTTATAATTTATATTAAATGAGGTGATAATTATGTTTTCGTATTTAAAGCTTAATAACTTTAAATCATTTTCTTCATTAAACGCAAATTTTTTAGGAAAAGCAAAAAGAGCAAAAAAAATAATTTGCATATATGGAGAAAATGGCTCTGGAAAATCAAATTTGATATATTCGTTTATGTTCTTAAAAAATACTCTTGAAACTTTAAGAACTCAGAATCTATTTCAGGAATTATTAAGTAAGGATAAAGAAGAAATTCGCTCTAAAGAAGAACATTTAAAACTTATGTTTAGTAAAAAATATAATCAACTTGAACAATTAGTTAAAGAAGCTAGATATATAGGTGCTCAGGATAAAATGAAAATAGAATATGGCTTCATTATTGATGGAAAAAGGGGCTACTATTCGCTTACTTTTAACAATAAGAATAAAGTTGATTCTGAGAAATTATTTTTTGTTTTAGATAACAGAAGTGGTTTTTTATTTGAATTAAGTGAATCAAAGATCCATTTAAGCCCTTCAATTTTTGTTGATAGTGAATATAAAGACGAAATACTTACATTAATTGAGAAGTTTTGGGGTAAGCATACCCTTTTAGCGATTCTACTAAATGAAATTGAGGAAAAAAATTATAATTATATCTCAAAACGGATTTCAAAAAGTTTACTAAAAGTTATTAATTTTCTTCGTAAATTTTCAGTTCAATGTAAGGTTGGTAGCAGAGGTGAAATGGGTTATACAAGTGGAATACATAAAGTTTTTTTCGATTTAAATGAAGGAACAATTAATAAAGATGAACAAAATATTTTAAACAATATCGAAAATTTACTTAGAACTTTTTTTACTAGTATTTATGCAGATGTAAAAGACGTTTATTATGAAAAAAAGTTTGTTAATACTCAAATAAATTATAAGCTTTTTTTAAAAAAAATTATTGGCGACAAACTGATTAATTTAGATTTTAATTTAGAATCTACCGGAACACATAAATTATTGGAAATACTCCCTTTAATTTTACAAAGTACATCTGGTGGAGTTGTTTTAATAGATGAGATAGATTGTGGTATTCATGATTTATTAATAACTGATATATTAACAGGACTAGAAGAATCTATATCTGGCCAATTTATCTGCACAACACATAATACACATTTAATGGAACAAATTAATAAAGATAGTATTCACTTTTTAAACGTTGATATTAAAGGATTAAAAGCACTAAAAAGTGTTACTGATTATGATGAACGCACACAAGACAACCATAATGTACGAATTAGATACATAAAAGGAATGTATAAAGCAATACCTAATATAAACTACATTGATTATGATGAGTTAAGTGAAAATTATAATCAAATAAAAAGATAAAATAATTATTGAGGGTAAATGAAACATAGGGTAAATTATTTAAAAATTATTGTTATCGTGCATGGAAAGTCAGAGTTGTGTCTTGTCAGATATATTAAATCTAATCTAAAAATTAAAATGGAAATTATATCAAGTAAAAATGGGAAAAATCCGATTCAAATTACTAGCTTAAAACACATTCTAAATAATTTGAATTTTAAATCCTCAAAAAACTTTTTAAAAAAGTATTATGATATCGAACATATTAAAGATGAACTATTAAACTTCAAATTATTCATAATTATGGATACAGATGATTGTTCAAATAAGAAAAAGGACAGTTATTTAACTAAAAAAATGTTTAAGGATCACTGGTTATCTAAATATATTATACCAATATA
>CALFRW010000079.1 GCA_937919135.1 uncultured Haloplasmataceae bacterium | reverse complement strand
CCTGATAAAGGTGGAGATGTTAATGGATAATTAAAAGCTATGCAAGATTTGTGCATAGCTCATATATTTTATAATACCTCTAAATTTTTAAGTTTAATGTATTTAGGTCCTTCATAGAAAGTTGATTCATGTTTTTCTTTTGATAGTTCAATATCACTTAAGATTGTATTTAAGTTACCACTAAATGAGAATCCAGAAATTGGGATTATTTTTTCACCATCAAAGTAATTAGCTAATCTAACCTCTCCGCCCACATAACCATTGTATATTTCAACTTGAAGTCCTGAAAGAGAGAGTATTTCTATATAAGGATTTTTTTTCATTTCAACTACACTTTTCTCACCAGGTTCAACTTTGGTGAAACGTAAGCTTCCTGTAGGTTTAACTCCTAAGTAATAAGCATACTGATTGCTTCCAAAGTATTGAATAAGTTGTCCTTGTTCGACGATTTTAACTGGTTTTAACATAACCCCGTCTTTATCAAATCCATCACTTTCTGATAAAGGCATTAGTGTAATTGTTAAACGGTCACCCACAGGATCATGTTGAATAAAATCATTGACTTTGTAAAGTGCTGAATCCTTATAAATGCTGGCATATGAAGAAGTAGATATTAATTCTCGGACTAATTCTAACACATTGTCATCTCTAAGGATAATATCAATTTGTTTCTTTTCATCAAGAAGTTGCGCATTATATCGCGATTCAACATCATTTAGTGCATCAAGTGCATCGGTTTTTATTTGCTCATGATCAATTTTCTTATAACGGAAATACTTGTATATTTCTACCTTTTGTTTATGACCATCATAAGTTGGTACAGCTTCGATTTCAACAGAATTAAGTGTTTTAGTATAATCGACACCTTGTGAATTAATTAAACGAATATCTTGGATTTTATAAATTAATTCCAATGAGTTAAATTTCCGGTTTGTAGATGAAAGGTTAAAATAGATAGAGGCAATTTTATCTATAGCTTCTAGGGGATTATCGGTAAGAAGTGTTTCACTCCAAGTTCTACTTCTTTCACCTTTAACAATCTCAAAAGGTTTATTCGTAGCTAGACCAGCTGAGTAAACTGCATCGTTTAATAATTCTATTAAATCCTCATCTGACATTTTGTGAGGAATTGTAATCGTAGATGAACCAAGATACTTATTATTATCAACTTCAATTTGTCGATAAACAGTTACTTCATAATCTGTTGTATTTGTTGCTCTTGTTGTTTCCAGTTGCTCTAAAACATAAAATGCTTCATATGTTTTATTACTTGCAATTGTGATTAACCAATCACTTACTTCATTAATTTGTTTTAAACATTTAATAATTTGTGTTATCATCCTATTTTCACCTTTGCTTTCAAATGTGGTCCACCATCAGAGACAGGTACCCATTCTTTATATCCCTTACCACAAAAACCGCTGCCAATTACTTCAAAGCCATCAGATACCATGCTAATTGATTTTAATAAATCAATGACATAACCACTCATCACAACTGGTGAAATAATTTTGCCTGTGAATTGACCATTTTTAATTTGTTTACCATATAAGGCAGTACATTGAATTCCCCAATTTTTAGGATCCTCCATACCATTATTGGTAATACCAATATAATATCCATATTCGATACTTTTAATCATATCGGCTAATTTTGAAGTTCCAGCTTCAAAAAAAGTATTTGTCATTCGTGCATAAGCTTTGCGTTTATATGATTCTCGTCTAGAATTACCAGTCGGCTTTGTTCCTAGTTCAAGAGCTGATGTCAAATCAGAAATTCCTCGTTTTAAAATTCCCTTTTCGATAATAAGGGTATCTTGTGCTAATACGCCAGCATCATCAAAGAAATATGAGGCGTTCGAAAGAGTAGCTTGAGCTCCGTCATGCATATAAACTAGATCTGATGCGACACGTTTGTTAACATATTCTGTAGCGAGAGCACGGTCTTTAACAAATTGATCCATTTCAACCCCATGTCCAAATGCTTCATGAGCAATTAAGCCTGTAATTGATGGGTCAGTAATTACATCGTAAAAACCTGGAGTAGGTAAGACAGAATCTAAAAGTTCAATAGCAAGTTTTGCGGTTTTTTCTAGTGCTGGTTCTAAGTTAGTTAAAACTTCTTCCATACTGGGTGCACCAAATCCATCATAACCATATTTCATATTGTTATCACGTTTTGCAAGTGAAAATGCTCTACCACCACTCCATGTATAGTATTGTTCAAGCTCCCGTTTTGTTGATATAAAGATTTTTGATACTTGAAGATTCTCAAGTCCAACACTTGAATTAACAATTTCCGGATATTTAGCACATATAGTAGTTACATAAGATTTTAGTTTTGCGATAATTTCATCATGGTTAAATATCTGGCCTTTGTTTTCACGGATAAAACTTTTGGTAATTTCCTCTTCATCATAATGGGGAATATTCATTTTATGATTACTAGTATTAAAAGATACTAATTCTTTAATAGCTGAAATAATATCATCAAGATTATTTTCATCCATTAAAGATGTAGAATATTCACTATAAATCCCATTATGATAAATTTTAATAACAAAACCACATTCATTAAGCGAGGAAGGTCCTACATGAACTGACATTCTGTCTACTTGATAGGATACCCCTGACACATCTGTTCCTAAAATACTGACGTACGAATATTCTTGTGATAATTGTTTTACTAATGTTTTTAAGATTGGTTTTTTACTTTCTAAATAGTGTGAAAACTTATTAATCATACATTTCCTCCCTTTCGTTAACTAAATTATAGCATACTATTTTTTAAATGGGTATTTAATTATTAAAGATATAGTGTATAATATTAAATAAACAAAAAATAATCGGAGGCAATTAATGGATACGATAACACATACTTTAATTGGACTTACAATAAACGGTTCAGTGAAAAAAGAAAACCTTCCCCTCAACTTAAAAAAGTCAATCTTTTTCGCGACACTTACAGGTAGTCAGATACCTGATATCGACATTGTGCTTCAACTTACAGAACGAGGAAGGATAATGTACCAAATGTGGCATCGTGGACTTAGTCATTCATTATTTATGGCTCCAATCTGGGCGTTATTAATATACTTAATTTGTTACCTTTTATGGAAAGTAAAGGATATAAAAGTATTTTTAGTAGCGCTACTTTGTGTTTCTTTACATATCGGGTTTGATGCGTTAAATACTTGGGGTACGGGACTGTTTGAACCATTTTCTACGAAGAGAGTTAGTATCGGTATAATATCGATTGTTGATTTTGTGCTTTGGATTATTATGTTGATCGGATTTATCATTACAAAGGTGATGAAAAGCTATCCCAAGTATCGTGTTTGGCATTATGTTTGGCTGGCAATAATACTTCATATTTCATTTCAATTTTTCCAAGGTCAGATAATTTATAATGAAGCAAAATTATTATATGATAATACCGCAATTTCAGCTAATTTTATACCTGGTCACTTTAAAGTGATTGGAAAAAGTGGAAATAAAATTGAGATATATAGTAAAACAATATTTAGTAATAAGAAAAATAAAATAATCTTAGAATCTATGGAAGCTGTTGATCTAACCCCACTTTTAACTAAAAATCCAAAAGCGGCAGTCTTATTTAATTGGTCTCCGTTTGTGGTAATATATGAGGATGAAAACGAGATTGGTATTTATGACCCCCGGTTTTATCAAGATGACAGTTCATTTTTACGTGAATATATTAAAAAAACTGAAAATCATGATAAATAAAAAGTTAGCTAAACTAACTTTTTATTATCATGTCTATTAAGCGTTTTCAACGATTGCGGTAACAGGAATGAGGAGAAATGCGAGCCAGGAAATATACCATAAATCAAAAAAGTAACCCAGTATCATAAATATTATTAGTGAAATAAAAGGACTTAGAGGTGTTAAGATTGGTTTAGCTTTTTGATATTTAAGAATCATTGTTATTGGGATCAGTAATAATAATAGCCATGATATTTCCCAGAGATCCAAGAAATATCCAACACATATAAATGAGGTAAATGACATAAATACGATAAATAAATCAAGTTTATTTAAATTACCGTTAATAAAGATATTTATCGTATTGGTATAGATACCAGCAACAACAAAGATTATAAACGCTAGTAATCCTATTTGCCAACTGTAGTAATATGTTAGAACTAGATACAATCCAGTTGATAAGAATAAAGTAGTAAATAAAATAAGTTTGCTTTTAGAACTATATTCGTGGAAAATACCAAGAAAAACCACTAATAAAAACAATAACCATGTGTATTTATACTCACCGGTGTAATAGCCAATCAGTATAAAAGCAATTAAAGATATAAAGGGAGATAAAGCAGTCACAAATTCGAGATTATCCATTTCCTTTTTAGACTCAATAATTCCTAGTAGAGGTATTATAAAAAATATTAACCACCCCGGATGCCATAAGTTGTACTTTGAACCTAGTAGCATAAATATAATAAAAGATATAAATGGACTTAATGCGGTTAAAGCATAGTTATCCTTACCAAATAATTCAACAATAATGGCGGTAACAGGAATTAGTAAGAAGACCATCCACCCTGGGTGCCATAGATTTTTTGTGATTCCTAAAACGAAAAATATTATTAGGGATATAAATGGTGATAGTGCGATTAATTTTTCACCGCCATGAGATTTTGTTGTTGAGCTGTGTTTCTGATGTAAACCTAACTCACTAACTATTTTTTCTGGACTACCGATCATTTCCATAATAGTCATATCTGATAATTCTTTTCCGATGCCATCATCAATAATTTGTCGGTAATCATCTAAGATATCTTGTTTTTCTTGTTCAGAAATGTCATATTGGTTTAGTAAACTTTCTAACTTTCCAATAAACTCATTTAACATTATCTTTTCCTCCTAATATTGAGAGTACACTTTCTAGGAATTGTTTCCATTCCTTCTCAAACTCTTTTAAATTTTTTAAGCCTAAATCAGTAATTTTATAAAACTTTCGTGGAGCGCCTACCGGGCTAGCTTTAGAATAAGTCTCAAAATAATTATTTTTTGTTAATCGTCTAAGAATTGGATAAATCGTATTTTCATTAACATCAATCTTTGCTCCTAATGTTTCTATTACTTCAAAACTAGAGCGTTCTTCTTCACTTATTATTTTTAAGACACATAGTTCTATTATTCCGCGTTTAAATTGAGAATTCATTATACCCTCCTTTTTGTGTTACACACAATAAGAGTATAACACCTTTTTGTGTATAACACAATAACTATTTATTTTTTTTATAATCTACTTAAAAGTATGACATATGTTAGCTTTATAGATGGAGAACTCTTCAAACATGAACTTATGTCGAGGATTGATAGTTCTATAGATGATTGGTATTTAAACTTGATATTTGAAAGTGAAGGGATGAAGAAAATATGAGAAAGGTTATAAAATATAAGCTGTATTTTCTCTTATCAAATCGCTTTCTAACAATCTTTATTCCCTTTTTATTTATCCTCTTGAATTATACTGCGGTTGTTAATTCTGGGATTTTATCTTCTGGGGGAAGTGATTTTAATGCAGAACTTAAATATCAATTGATATTGAATAATTATCTTGTTATGATTTCTTTTTTTGGATTATTTGCTTCTATATACATTGGATCCAGTATTATTGGACCAGATATTCTTAGTGGTAATTTATCGATTATCTTGACAAGTTATCCTTCAAGGATTAGATACTATTTAGGTACTTATCTTACTACTTTATTATATATGTTAACTGTAGAAACGTTGTTATTACTGAATGTTCTTATAATATTTTTTATCTTTGATGTAGCTTTTTTGTGGTCTGAAGTTTTTATGTGTTATATACAAATTCTATTAAATTCTACAGTTGCTTTATCTATTACTGGGTTAGCTTCAATTTATATAAAAGGACATGGTTCAGCACTAATAGGTTTAATTGGTTATGCTTTTTTCAATATATATACGTTTAACCAAATTCCATTTATAAACACAACCTTTAGTACTGATTTTACTGTGTATCGTAATATCTTAGTTAATTTCTTTCCGATGACAGATATTTATGCTCCATCTTACACAGAAGCATGGATTATTGAATTACATAAAGCTACGCCTATACTTCCCAATATGATTGTTTATCAATTACTTTATGCGTTATTTTTTGTTGGTATTGGATGTCTTTGTTTTAAGAAGAAAGATATTTAAAAAGCAAATAATTGGTCATAATTATTAATAGTAGTTATAATTAAATTACTACTATAAAGTAGAACTATATAAGGAGGCTAATTATGGCTAATGAATTAAAAATAGGCATCATACTTGGTAGCACTCGTCCGGGTCGTGTAAGTCCACAAGTTGGAAAATGGGTTAAAGAGATTGCTGATAAACGAAATGATGCAACATATGAAATCGTTGATATAAGAACGTTTAACTTACCATTTTTGGGGGACCCAGATGGTGAAGCACAATTTAATGCCTGGAAAGAGAAATTAAACACACTGGATGGATTTGTCTTTATCGTTGCTGAATATAATCATAGTATTACGGGAGCGTTAAAAAACGCCCTAGATTGTGCTCGTGATGAATGGAATAATAAAGCAGCAGGAATTGTCAGTTATGGTTCTACTGGAGGGGCTCGTGCTGCAGAACACTTAAGAGGAATTTTAGGAGAATTATCTGTCGCTGATGTTCGGATTCATCCTACATTATCATTGTTTTTAGATTTTGAGAACTTTACAACCTTTAAACCACAAGCGCTCCATTTAGATAATGTTAATATTATGCTTGATCAAGTAAATGCTTGGAGTAGGGCTTTAAAGCCTTTACGTAATTAAATTAATTGAAATGTTGGTCAATTGATCAACATTTTTTTTAAATAATTGATATGAGGTGAAAAATATGGAATATCGAATTGAGAAAGATACGATGGGTGAAATTAAAGTAGCTAGTGATAAATGGTGGCTTTCTCAAACACAAAGAAGTTTGGAGAATTTTAAAATTGGCACTGAAAAAATGCCAATAGAAGTAATAGAAGCTTATTTAATTGTTAAAGAGGCTTCAGCTAAAGCTAATCTCAGGCTTAAAAATTTAGATAAGTTAAAGGCGAGTACCATAATCGATGTCTGTCAAACATTAAGAGCAGATATTAAGGCAACTTATGAACATTTTCCGTTAGTAGTATGGCAAACTGGTAGCGGGACCCAAACAAATATGAATGTTAATGAGGTTATTGCCCATTGTAGTAATAAAAAGTTAGCTAAGACAGTAATTCATCCTAATGATGATGTAAATCGTTCCCAAAGTTCTAATGATACTTTTCCGACAGTAATGCATATCGCTAGTTATCTTTCGATCACAAATAATTTATTACCAGCATTAAGAAAATTTCGTGATACCTTAGAGGCTAAAGTTAAGGAATACCAAAATATTATTAAAATCGGTAGGACCCATCTTCAAGATGCGACACCATTAACATTAGGCCAAGAAATAAGTGGTTGGGCTTATATGTTAGAAAAGTCTGATAAAATGATTGAAGAAGCTAGTAATCATCTTCGAAGTCTCGCAATTGGTGGAACAGCTGTTGGTACGGGAATGAATGCTCATAAATTGTTTGGTGAATATGTGGCTCAAGAAATAAGTAAACTTACAGATACTTTATTTTATGCTTCACCAAATAAATTTCATGCTTTAACAAGTCATGATGAAATAAGCTTTGTTCACGGAGCAATTAAAGCACTTGCTCAAGATTTAATGAAAATTGCTAATGATGTAAGGTGGTTAGCAAGTGGCCCTCGCTCTGGAATTGGTGAGATAACGCTTCCTGAAAATGAGCCTGGTAGTTCAATTATGCCAGGTAAGGTAAATCCTACACAGGCTGAGGCCTTAACTATGGTTGTTGCTCAAGTAATAGGTAATGATGTTACGATTGGTTTTGCATCAAGTCAAGGTAATTTTGAACTCAATGTTTTCAAGCCAGTAATAATATATAATTTTTTACAATCAGTAAATTTATTAAGTGATGCGATCAACTCTTTTAATCTAAATTGTGTAATGGGTATAAAACCAAACTTAGAAGTTATTAATAATCATGTTAATCAGTCACTTATGTTAGTAACAGCCTTAACTCCATATATCGGATATGAGAAGGCAGCTATCATCACAAAAACCGCTTTTAATGAGCAAACGACATTAAAAGCAGCAGCAATAAAATTAGGTTATTTAACAGAAACAGAGTATGATAAATATGTTAATCCTACTAAAATGACTGAACCATATGACATAAATTAATAAATTCGAAAGATTATTTTACATATAGCTAAAAAAATGTTATAATGATTATGAGTGATTAAACAATTATGACATTTTTTTGTTTTGAATGATAAGGTTTTTACTTACATCAGCTTAAAATAATTGTTATAATTTAGATAGATATAAAGGAGGAGTAGCATGTTTAGAAAAAGTGATTATGTAATGCATGAATCATACGGTGTATGTCAAATTGTCGATATTACAAATGATGATAGCGATAAAACTTTTTATATCTTAAAACCAGTGAATGACAATTTAATTATAAAAACTTTAGCTCAAAATAAAAGAGTTTTATTTAGGAAGGTTTTAAATATTAATCAAATAAATAATATAATTGAATTAATGCCTAGTGTAGAACCAATTTGGATAAGTGATGCTAAAAAAAGAAATAAAAAGTTTAAAGAATTATTAGGTACAGGGAAATTTAAGGATTTAATTAGAATTATTAAATCATTCCATCTTGAATATAAAGAAAATAATCCTAATAAGAAAAAAATGACGATTTCAGATAAAGATATATTAACTTCAGCTAAGAAACGTTTGTATGAAGAGTTTTCTTTCGTATTAAATATTCCTAGTCATCAAGTAGAAGAATATATTTTAAGTCATATTTAAGTATCAATGAAGGAAATTTATTTTCCTTTTTTTGTTGTTATTATAATTTAATAATTATATAATTATTTTTGAGGTGTATAATATGTATCATATCGAGAATGTAATATTTACTAAATGTCAAAATGAAGCTTTTCCTTATCACTTACCTTTCTTTAATGATACGAAATTGGAATTTAACACACCAATAACAATTTTAGTAGGTGAAAATGGTTGTGGTAAATCAACCTTTTTAGATCTTTTAAATGAAATATTACATTTATATCGAATTGATATGGAAAATGAGTATCAAAAGGATGTTAAGGATATTATAAAGCAAGCTGCGAAATATATTAAAGTCAAGAATAAGTTGACTATACCAAAAGGTTTTTATTTTACCGCAGAGGATTTTACATCTTATATATATAAATTAGTTAAAGAAAAAAATTATGCCTTAAACGAAATTAGACGAGTCGACAGTGAATATCAACATAAATCAGATTTTACGAGAGAATTAGCAGCTTCACCATTTAATAGAACGATAAATGAATTAGATAATATGTACCCCAGAGAACTATTAAAATCTTCTCATGGAGAAGCTTATTTAACTTTTTTTAATTCACGTGTCCGAAGCAATGAATTATATTTATTAGATGAGCCAGAAACACCCTTATCAATCCAGAATCAATTAACATTAATCTATATCATAAATGAAGCTGTCAAAAATAATTGTCAGTTTATCATCGCAACGCATTCTCCTATTTTAATGGCTATACCGAATGCGACAATCTATGATATCAGTGATAATGAAATAAAGCGCGTAGAATATAATGATATTGACGCAGTAAATTTATTGAAACAATTTTTAAATCAACCAGATCAATTTTTTAAATACCTATTATCTTAACTTAAAGGAGGAAAGTATGAATTCGATTATTATTTATGCATCAAAGTATGGATGTACAGAAGCATGTGTTAAACAATTAAAAGCATTATTAGAGGGGGATATTACTTTATGTGAAATTAATAATGAAAAGAACTATGATTTATCACTTTATGATAAAGTAATAATTGGTGGCTCGGTATATATTGGCAGAATAAATAAAAAACTAAAAAAGTTTTGTCTTAAAAATCTTAACCTATTAGTCAATAAAAAGGTCGGTCTTTTTATAACCTGCCTTAAGGAGGATGCAGAAGCGTTCCAACAAATAATTACCAATTATCCTCAGGAATTAATTGATATAGCCATAACTAAGGATTATTTTGGTGGCGAGATTATTAACAGTAAACTTGGTTTTTTTGATCGATTAATTACTAATATGGTTAGTAAGTCCCCAGAGTTAAGTTTTCCAAAACCTGATGAAAATAACAATGTTATTCTTGTAAAACCTGACCACATCGAGCGTTTCAGCAAAATAATGAATGATAACTAATTGTTTTTAGGTTGTATTATGGTAAAAAACGGTTGTATAATATTTGGTGTGGGTAGATAACCTACACCACTTTTTTATGACAAAA
>CALFRW010000078.1 GCA_937919135.1 uncultured Haloplasmataceae bacterium | reverse complement strand
ATTTAAATACATCTCATGTTAAGGTTCAACAGTAAATAATTTGCTTGAAAAGTATTATTCCATGTAATTTAAATACATCTCATGTTAAGGTTCAACTAAAGGAAATATCCCCTGCCAGCTATTGAATATACTCATTTAAATACATCTCATGTTAAGGTTCAACAATCAAAAATATTATACAGGATATTGACAATTCGTTATTTAAATACATCTTATGTTACGGTTCAACCAGTCACATTTGCACTTCCATATCACGGAATTATGATTTAAATACATCTCATGTTAAGGTTCAACTGGACTATGAATCAGCGGGCTCAACATACAGTATGCGATTTAAATACATCTCATGTTAAGGTTCAACCAATATAATAATAGCTTACAAGAATATTATATTTAGATTTAAATACATCTCATGTTAAGGTTCAACCACCCTAAAAAAACAAACAACAAGCTGGTTGAAGAATTTAAATACATCTCATGTTAAGGTTCAACGTGCAGAAACATGGGACCCAAAAGCTTTAGGGCTATTTAAATACATCTCATGTTAAGGTTCAACTAAAATTTGTTTAGTACCCTCCTTGTAAATTATCTCATTTAAATACATCTCATGTTAAGGTTCAACTTTCTCTTTTATCGTTATATCCTATAGATTTAACTTATTTAAATACATCTCATGTTAAGGTTCAACTATCCTGTAACTCACTATTATTTGTATAATCAGCAAATTTAAATACATCTCATGTTAAGGTTCAACTATTGGTTTAATTTGTATAGTTTCTTCCTTGGAAACATTTAAATACATCTCATGTTAAGGTTCAACCCGCAACTTCATATACCATTCCTTTTTTACCTCCCGATTTAAATACATCTCATGTTAAGGTTCAACTGAAAGAGCTGCTACAGAGCCAATTATGGATATATCATTTAAATACATCTCATGTTAAGGTTCAACAAAGAGGATGAATGTCCATTCTAGGGGTGATTTTAATTTAAATACATCTCATGTTAAGGTTCAACGAATATCTAAGCATATTTTCTTCCGCTTTGTTCCAATTTAAATACATCTCATGTTAAGGTTC
>CALFRW010000077.1 GCA_937919135.1 uncultured Haloplasmataceae bacterium | reverse complement strand
GCAAAAAAAACATATTCATCACCTGCTTCAGTCATTAGAATGTGTAATAAAAATGGATTCAAGGGTTATCGGGATTTTATCAAATCATTGATATATGAACTTGCGAAAAAGACTGAAAACAAGCAAATATATAAAGATGATATTTTAAAAACAGATGGAATTGCTGAAATAGTTGAGAAAATTACCTATCGGAATATTTTCTCGCTTGAGGACACTAAAGATATAATTGATTTTAATGTATTAAATAAAAGTGTCGAATTAATTAAAAATGCCGATAATATTTGTTTATTTGGTTTAGGCGCTTCACTTACAGTCGCAAAAGACGCACAACAAAAATTTATGCGATTAAATAAAAATTGCACATTAAGTGAAGATTGGCACTTACAGTTATTAACCGCAAGAAATATGTCAAAGAAGGATATTGGTTTGATAATATCATATTCTGGTAGAACTAAAGAAATGATTGAATGTGCGGTCACTATGAAAAATAGTGGGATAGGTACGATATCGATAACGGGTTATGGGAATTCACCTATTGTAGATTTATGTGACTATAACTTGTATGTTGCTGCTAGAGAATCAACATTTAGGTCTGGAGCTATCTCATCACGGATATCTCAACTAAATATTATTGATATTTTATATACAGCATATGCGAATATCAATTATGAAGAATCATTAGAACTGATTCAGAAAACTTATATAAAAAAGTAAAGTCATCTTAGAAGGGGGCTTGAAAGGAGGCGAATATATGATTACTGTTACAAGAATTGATGAAAGATTAATTCATGGTCAAGTAGCATATGCATGGACTGTTGCTTACAGGAGTGATGCGATAATGGTAATTGATGATGAATGTGCTAAAGATGACCTCCAAAAAATGTCTTTAGAACTTGCTTGTCCTAGTAGCTTAAAATGTTTTGTCGTTGGTAAGGAAAAAGCGATTGAATTACTAAATAAGTATTCAAAAAGAAAGATATTTGTTGTTGTAAAACACCCTAAGTATTTATTGTATTTAGTGGAAAATGGTATCGACCTAAAATCAATAAATGTTGGTGGTTTGTATTATAAAGAAGATCGTAAACAAATATCTAAAACGGTATTTCTTGATAATGAATTAATTGAGGAATTTCATAAATTGCATAACCATGGGGTTGAACTTGAAATTAGAGCGACTCCATCAGATAAACCAGGTAATCTAATATCAATGTTACAAAAATAAAATATAAAAGGAGAAAGAGAATATGGAACTTATCACATCATTATTACTCAGCATATTTATTGCGATAGTAATAACAGAAAACTATGGTTATGGCTACTGGATGTTCT
>CALFRW010000076.1 GCA_937919135.1 uncultured Haloplasmataceae bacterium | reverse complement strand
AATTAGACATTTAATCAGGGTTTTATTTTTGACACGATTAGGATTTGACGCTTACAAAAAAATTAAAAAAAGATACTTTACTAGTCCTCTATTTCCACCAAAGATTAAAGAAAACACAGTATATACTTTATATTATTCTAGGTCTCAACATACGAAAAACAATTTGCAACCTAATATTAGATTTTTAAATTTATATGTAAAAAAACAACTTCTACAGAAATATGGTATAGAATCATTAGATGTTCCTATACCTGGAAATTTAAAATTCAAAGAAATAATAGAGGTAAGATTAATCCATTGTTATGACTATTTTAAAGCTGCTTATATTTATAAAGAAGAGGATAATGAATTATCTTCTAATCCAAATAATAGAAACTTCTTAGCAATAGACATCGGTTTAAATAATTTATGTACGATGATTAACAATGTTAATAATCAACCAATAATAATTGATGGTAAAAAGCTTAAATCTATAAATCATTATTATAATAAAACCATAAGTCATTATAACTCGATTACATATAAGGTAAATATGCAATTTAATAGTCATAAGATTAATAGTCTATACTCAAAAAGAAATAATTATATAAAGAACTATCTACATCAAACAAGTAGTTACATTATTAAATATTGTCAAAAGTATAATATTAACACAATAATTATTGGCTACAATAAAGGTTTAAAACAAAATATAATAATGAAAAAGAAAACAAATAGTAAGGAAACTTTTTATCAAATTCCTTTTACAAAACTTATTAATTACCTTGAATACAAAAGTAAATTAAATAGCATAAATTTTATTATTCAAGATGAATCATATACATCAAAAGCTAATAGTATAAAGTTAGATATGATTTCAAAAGATTCTGAATTTCATGGAAAACGAATAAAACGTGGCTTATTTAAAACAGATGATAATCATTTAATTAATGCTGATGTTAATGCGGCTATTAATATAGCTAGAAAGTGTATAGGCGAGTCTCTAAATCCTTGGATTAATGAGTTAGCAAGTATTGGTAGCGTGAATATGCCGATAAGAGTAAGGATTATTTAATTAAATATCAAACCTCTTATAAATGATACTTTTCAATTCACAACAAATTTATACAACAATTTTTCACTATAAAGTTCTCTTCTTTTAATTTAGAAAGTTACAAGTATGATATACAAATAAATAAATGTAACTAAAGAATAATCTATAGAATGAAACTAATAATTATACTTTAAGTGAAATGTTAATTCTCAACAGGGATTTATGACGTAATCGTATAAATCCTGTTTCTTTTTTTAAATTTTGAATGATTATATTAATTTTATTTTTTTAATAAATTTTAAATAAATCTAGCAAATTTTATATAAAAATTCAATGTTTTCGTATGAGATTCATATGAATTCAGCATAAATACCTAAAAATCGTATGAGATTCGTATGAATTTTAGTATTTTTTAAAGAAATTATCTTTTTATATCAACAATTTAGCCATTTGAATTATTTTTTGTTTTATATTATACTATAAAAAATTAATACATTCTAATAATAGATTGTGAAAAATAAATCAAGATTTATGAGGTGTAAGTATGTTGAAAAAAGCTTTTGTATATTGTCGTTATAGTAGTGATCATCAAAGAAGTGAAAGTATTGATGCACAATTACGTGCAATTCGTAAATACGCTGAAGAAAATAACATTTTAATAGTGCAAACATATATTGATGAAGCAAAAAGTGCAACTACCGATAATCGTCCCGATTTTCAAAAAATGTTTGAAGATATCGAAAAAGTAGAGATAGATTTTGTATTAGTTCATAAATTAGATCGTTTTTCAAGGGATAAATATGATAGTGCAATTTATAAGAAGAAACTAAAAGATAAAAACATTGTACTTTTCTCTGTTACTGAAAAGCTAGGGAATAACCCAGAGGATATTATTTTAGAAAGTCTATTAGAAGGAATGTCGCAATATTATGTCGCAAACCTCGCAAGAGAAACGATGAAAGGTTTAATGGAAAATGCACATAATGGTTTACACAATGGCGGTACCCCTCCACTTGGATATGATGTTGATCCATCAACAAAGAAATATATTATTAATGAAAATGAAGCAGAAGCAGTTCGATTAATTTTTAAATTGTATACTCAAGGAATGGGTTACACTAAGTTAACAGATGAACTAAACAAACGTGGTTTTAGAACCAAAACAGGAAGACTATTTAGAAAAAATAGCTTTGAATCTATTTTACAAAATGAAAAATATAAAGGAACTTATGCTTATAATAAAACTTTACAAAAAGTAAATGGTAAACGTAATAATCGTGTTAAAAAAGATGAAAATGAAATCATCAGAATTGAAGGTGTTATTCCAGCAATAATATCGAAAGATGATTGGTTTAAAGCTCAAGAAAGAAAAAAACTGAACAAACACACCACAAATCATAAGAAACAGAATTACCTTTTAAATGGACTAATCTATTGTGGAAAATGTGGATCTAAATTAGTTGGTAATAGTAGAATAGCTGGTCGAAATAAAACCCGATACATAACATACGATTGTTATAAGAGAAGGCAAACAAAGCAATGTGATTTAAAATCAATCAATAAAGAATTCATAGAAAAATTAGTTATTTTAGAAATTGAAAAAATGTTAAATGATAAGGATTTTCTTAAATCACGTATGGATGAAATAAAGGTAAATAATAAAAAGAAAAAAAAGAAAATACAGTCTGAGATAAAAACCTTAGAGATTAATTTGTCAAAAATAAACCGAGAATCTGAAAATATTATTTTAGCAATTAAACAAGGTTTATATAGCGAACAATTAAATTTGGAACTTAAAAAGTCAGAAGAAACTAAACAAAGTATATTTGCTCAAATCGATGATTTAAACAGAAAATTAAAAGAAATAATTTCAGAAGACAAAATTGAAGAGGTCATTAATAATTATACTAATAATATAGACCATTTCAAATCTCTATCAGAAGAACAAGCAAAAATAAATAATAGAAAAATAATAAATGATGATTATATTAGTAAAAATCCTCTTTATTTTAATATTAATGGAAAAAGAGTACGATCACTTTATGTTGTTCAAAGAGCAATTGATAATATGAAAATCGAGGAAAAAAACATTAAGATAGAGAATGAAAAAAAGTCAACTCAAGAAGAGATTGACTTTATCAAACAAAATTATATAACTGATTTTTATGATTTTATATCATTAGAAGATAAAGCTCAGCTCATACGTGAATTTGTACAAAAAGTAGTCATCCATGATGATTACGCTGATATTTTCTTCGATATTGTGCATAAGAATGGTGGAGATGGCGGGAGTCGAACCCGCGTCCGAAAACATCGACCACTTGACTTTCTACAGGTTTATTCTATCTTTAGCTTTAACTAATAAACTGCCGGTAGACAGGCTATCTATTAGCGATCCTTATTAGTCTTATTCTAATATCTTAAGGAGGCAGATATTAGCGTAGTCCACTAATAGTGGGCCCCGATAAAACTACGTGGACGATAGTTATATGGAGCAGCTACTATTTAATTAAGCAGCTAATTGTAATTTATTGTTTCCGGTTATTAAAACCTCGACAGTTTAACGTGTTGTTTAGCACGACCTGCTTATCAAGCTCAAATGTCCCCGTCGAATCCGTAACATCCCCATATTTAATATATGGGTACGGGATATCCCCGGAAACCAATTATAACATTTTTCACTTACTTATTCAACATCTAATTTTTTCTTTATTCTTTCGAGTTCTTTATTAACAGCCCGTACATTATATTTAAAGTTCAACTCTTGTAACGATTCAAATACATGAAACAATAATCCTAATCCCCAAGCTGAAATAACCCATATAGGCCAAAAGTGAACTGAAAAGCTGAAATCTCCTACAATAATGAAATAAATAAACACTAAAAATGAGTTAACAAAACAATATGCTGCGATATGAGAATATAGTTCTCTTTTTATTTTAATTCGCTTTTTTGCTATTTCGATTAACTCTTCTTCAGTATATTCATTTTTCACAATATCATAATTTTCCATACTTATGTCCCCCTTTATCTGTCTAAACTCCGTTTAATCTTTTCTAACTCCTTATTAACCGCTGTTGTATTATAGGTTAACTTCAAACTCTGTATCGTATCAAAGATATCAATAAGTAGCCCTACACCCCATCCTGCAAGCACCCAAACAAACCAAGGTGTTCCTGTATCCTTTGGGTCACGGTCAACAAAATAGATAAAAATTAAAAAGGCATTTACCACTACATAAGCAGTAATATGAGAAAATAAATCTCTTTTAATTTTAACTCTTTTTTCCGCAAACTTAATTAATTCAGCTTCTGAATAATCTTTAGTATAATCAAATCTCATCACATTTCCTCCTAGCGATTTCTTTCTTTTAAAGCTCGTTCAATATTACGGTTAGATTCTTTAATCTTTAAATCTTCTCTTTTATCATACTGCTTCTTACCTTTAGCTACCGCAATCTCTATTTTAGCATAACCATCTCTTAAAAATAACTTTAACGGTATTAAAGAATAACCTTGTTGCTGTTGAAGACCATATAACCTTGCTATCTCTTTTTTGTGTAAAAGCAGTTTTCTTGTTCTTGTTGGTTCATGATTACTCTTTGTCCCAAAATCATATTGTGTTATATGCATATTATATATATATGCTTGATTATGTTCAATATGCGCGTATGCATCATTAATACTTACTTTTCCTAGTCTAATTGATTTAATTTCTGTCCCTACTAAAACAAGTCCTGCTTCATATGTATCTTCAATAAAATAATCGTGAAAAGCTTTTTTATTTTGCGCTATTAATTTACCTAAACCTTTGGGCACTTAAATCACACCTTTGTCATTTATTATACATCTAGTTTATCATAATTAATCATAAAAGAAAATAAAAAAAATCCTGTATTACCAGGATTTTAACTCATTAAACATAATGACGTAAAAGCGCAAATACGATAAAGAGAATAACAGTAACAAAAGTACCTCTACTTAAAAATAACTCAATACCACGCTCTTTTTGATTCTTAAACAATTCTGAAGTCGCTCCTGTTAGAGCTTCCCCTAAATCACCTTTAGATTCTTGTAAGGCAACAAACATAATCAGAATCATCGCATCTATTAATAAAAGCACGTCAACAAAGTTCATAATTAGCCTCCTTAAGTTGATAACTTAATTAATTATAAACTAATTTAACCAATTTGTAAATAAGCTATTGATTATTTATGAAGATTATAAAAAGCTGAAATTCCTAAATACGCTCCCGTATCTTCTAAATCATCTTCAATTCTTAATAATTGATTATATTTCGCGATTCTATCAGTACGTGACATTGAGCCTGTCTTAATTTGTCCAGCATTAGTAGCTACCGCAATGTCAGCGATTGTAGTATCTTCTGTTTCACCAGATCTATGTGATATTACCGCAGTATAACCAGCCTTTTTAGCCATTTCAATAGCTTCAAAAGTTTCTGTTAAAGTACCAATTTGGTTTACTTTTATTAAAATTGAATTACCAACACCCTCTTTAATTCCTCTTCTTAAAAAGTCAGTATTAGTCACAAATAAATCATCGCCTACTAATTGTACCTTATGTCCAATCCGCTTCGTTAATTCAGCCCAACCTTCCCAATCATTTTCAGCTAAACCATCTTCGATTGAAATAATCGGATATTTATCAACTAACTCTTCAAACAACTTAATCATATCTTCATATGAATAATTCAATTGTTTTTGACGTTCCATATTATAAGTCTTAGTTTTTGCGTCATAAAACTCACTAGCAGCACAATCTAAAGCGATATATACATCTTTTCCTGGGGTATACCCGGCCTTTTTAATAGCTTCGATTATCATATCTAATGCTTCATTAACACCTTCGCATTGTGGCGCAAATCCACCTTCATCACCAACAGCTGTACCATAACCTTTTGCTTTTAAGACAGTTTTTAAATTATGGAATACTTCTGCTCCCATTCTAATCGCTTCACTAAATGACTCAGCTCCAAGGGGCATAATCATAAACTCTTGGAAATCAATCCCAGAATCAGCATGTTGTCCACCATTAATAATATTCATCATTGGCGCAGGTAATTCCTTGGCATTAAAACCACCTAAATATAAATATAATGGTAACCCTACATAATCAGCTGCTGCTTGAGCACAAGCAATTGATACTGCGAGTATCGCATTAGCACCTAATTTGCCTTTATTAGGTGTTCCATCTAAACTAATCATTAATTTATCAATCGCAACTTGTTGTGTAACGTCCATCCCGATTACCTCTGGAGCAATAATTTCATTAACATTACGAACTGCTTGTAAAACACCTTTTCCTAAAAATCTTGTCTTATCATTATCGCGTAATTCTACAGCTTCATGTTCTCCAGTTGATGCTCCCGATGGTACAATACCACGTCCAAAAGCACCGCTATCAGTATATACTTCAACTTCAACAGTCGGGTTTCCTCTTGAATCAATAACCTCACGTGCATAAACATCTGTAATATAAGGCATAATAACACTCCTTTAAAGTTTTCTTATTTTTTCACAATTTTAATTATATCCTATTTTTGGAAAATTTCAATGTTATTGATTATGAAAGCGTATACTTAATTTAAAATATACTTGAAATATTCTGCTTTTATCTACTACTATTTTTTACGAGATACTTAAATTTATACGATAATTAACCTTGATAAATAATAGTTATGCGATTTTTACCATTAATATCTTTTATTACTTCATAATTACTATTAGGAAAATAAAACTTAATTAATGTTTCGATTCTTGCTTTTTGATTCCAACCATGTTCAAAAGCAATTATACTTTTTGACTTTAACACTTTATAAGCATTTTTTAAAATCTGTTCATAGAAATATGTTCCGTCGCTCCCGCCATATAGTGCTAAATGGGGTTCATTATCTTTTACAAGCGTTTCAACCTCTTCATCTAAGGGTATATACGGAGGATTAGATACTAAAATATCATACTTTTTATTTAATTTAATCAGTGGTTCTAACATATCTCCTTGATAAAAATTAATATTTGCGCCTAAATTATGCGCATTTTTCTGAGCGATTAGAAGTGCCTTATCACTTATATCTGTAGCGTCAACACTCATATTACTTTCTTCTAAACTAAGACTAATCGCTATCGCACCTGATCCAGTACCTACATCCACAACCTCGACCTTTTCTTCGCCAAAAAACTCATCATACGCAGCTAAAAGATGAGCAACTAACTCTTCGGTTTCAAAACGGGGAATTAAAACATCACGATCCACAATAAATTTATAACCATAAAAATATTCATAACCAATAATATGTTGGACAGGAATATTTTCTTCAACATAAATATTAACACCATTTTTAAATTTCTTACTTAAATCCTCTTGTACATCATTATCCATACTCATTATTAAATCATAACTTTCTTTCCCTAAAAAATGCATCAACAATAATTTAATCGCACTTTCTTCCTTATTATATTCTAGCGCCCTTTTTTCGCCATACTTTAATAACTCTCTTACCGTCATAATACACCTCAATTTTTTTCTAGTCTTAGTATAACTAATGTAAACTATAGTTGCAAGAGAAAAGGTGGTTTTATCCACCCAATTTCTTAGCTTTATATATCGGTAAGAGTCCTGCTAAATCTTCAATGTTTACTTTATTACTATTAATAGCTGCTTTTAAATCTAATGTTTCTTCTCGACTTACAAATAAATAAATATGGCTCCTCATATCTGTTAAATAATACTTATAATTCATATCCTCATAAATAAACTCTAAGGCTTGTGCAAAATATTGAACGCTCATATCTTGATATATTTTATAACCATCAATATAACCTATTAGTTTATATTTACTATCAATAATTTTATCATTTCTCTTTAACTTATGTACATCTAAATACATACTTATATCAACTATACTCACCTTCCCCCCCTCTAATGCTTCTATTAACATCATTTCTCTTTCATCATTCTTTAATATATATGTATGACTTCTTAGAGCACTAAAATAATACTGATATTTATCATCTTCATAAAAATAGTCAATCGCTTCACCGCCTTGGGGTAATGAAATATCATGATATAATAAATAATCTCCTACATTACCAATTAACACATAGCGCTCATTTTTTTCCACTGTAGTTATGGTACTTTGATCACTCCTAATAAAATAAGTACTTACTAATAAAATAAAACCTAATAATAAACTTACTAATACTTTCATAATTAACCTCCTCTCCTTATAAAATTCTCTTAATTATTTCTAAAATGTCGATATCTTACTTTACATTTCGCTAGAAAACAAACCTGCTTTTTTTAATGGGATAAAACCGATAAGATACTTAATAATAAATTAGGATTATAACTAACACCACTAACAATATATCAGACTACTCCTAATTTATATATCGCTCAATTCATTATCATTTTCACATACATATAAGCAGCAACATCAGAAACACATGTAAATAAATAAAGATATTTGTTTTTAAAAAATACTTCATTAAATTATTTCTTTTTATCATAATTAATAAAATTTGCCTTACTACAATAATAGCATAAAATATTTCAAATGTATTACTCTTTCACTTCAGGATTTTCTTCTTCAACCTCTCCTAAATCATCACTAACCGTAAAACGTTCTAAATAAGAGTTATCATTAAATATTTTATTCTGTGGTGGTAATACTGCCTTGTCACCAGTAATATTATTTTCCTTATTCACACTGTTGATACCAATCATAAACATAATCACAAGAAGTGAGAAAATTGTTGTCATCCGCATCCAATTATGCTTTATATACCATAAAAAATCAAAATTTTTAGTGCTAATGCTTTTCATTACCTTTTTTTGTAACTTATTAGTTACAGATAAAGCACTTAATTCCTTGTCAATTATCGCTTTTAAATTATTAAGCTCATCCATTTAGATCACCTCAACTTTTTCTTAAGCATATCTCTTGCTCGTGATAATAAACTTCCAACAGTGCCAGTAGTTGTTTCTAAAATGGTCGCAATTTCACTAACACTAAAACCCTGATAATAATATAGTATAATAACTTCTTTATATTTATCTGGAAGTCTTAATATCTCTTCAAATAAGAGCTTTTTTTCAATCTCATCAGCTACATTATTACTAACTTCTCCATTATATATATCTTCAAAACTATAAAATGATACCTTTTTAAACCAATTGTTTTTCATCATATCCTTACAAACATTTATCGTTATCCGAATTATCCACGTTTTCTCACTGGATTCATTACGAAAATTATCCCAATTATGATAAACTTTTATAAACACTTCCTGAAAGGCATCTTCAGCTAAATACTTATCTTTTAAATACATAAAGGCTAAACGTAATACATCATTTCCATAATCACGAATTAATTTTTCGATCATCAATTCGCGTTCTTGTTTTCCCAAGATGCCCCTCCTTCCAGTAATTAGACGACACTAATTAACATTTTATTGCGCTTAATAATATTATAAGCAAAAAAATCAAAAAATTAAAGTAATTGTAAAAAGTTGCTTAAGACTTAACTTAAGCAACTATTTTAACTTTATTTCATTAACTAACTCTAATCCATCTAAAGCATTTTCTTTAATTAATCGATCCGATACGGTATATAAAGACTGATTTATAATTATTCCCCGTTTTATATCATTACTTCCATTCATACTCTTACTATTCTCATAGTGACTTATTTTCCCAAGTTGTGTAAACCCATCATTAATTTTATATACAACATAAAACTGCTTATAATAAGCTGGTTGCTGCTTTTCATTTATCCAATAGATAATTGGGAACCCCAAATAACCACGCTTATAATCTAACAACAATGCTTTACAATCATATAACACATCAGAATAAGCACTATTATACTCATCATACATAAAAGTTGCTTTAGCTTTAATATTCACCTTATTAGGATTTGTCACATCATAAAGCGATACTTTTAAACCTGTCGCATGTTTATCTTGGTCTAGTATTAAGCCAAAAGCAACAATATGGTTTTCATCATATGGAATTAAATTAGTATTATAACCATCAAATTTTATGGAACTAATAATTTTCGGTTTTCGCTCATTAGCTAAACTTATCACATAAAAAGGATCTAAAATATTAAAAGTCTCAACATATGCTTTATCTTTAATAAATGTTGCTGCTTGAATTTCCTGTCCTCGAGAAAAATCTTCCAACTTACCAATTATCTTCATTTTTTCATTTAGAATATAAATATTGTTACTTTCTTTTTCAGTATCATTATGTGAAGACGTCGCTACTCGTAAATTATCACGATACTCATTTAGAGAATGCTGGTCTAAAACATAACCTTTTATTTCTTGAGCTCCCGATAAAATTAAATCTTGGTTGAATTTAATAATTATGGACTGATTCGAAGAACCTTCTTTACGATACTTTTCTTCCGCAAAATAAATATGATTATCAGAAAAATATATCACCTGACCTAAACCTAAATAACTAACAATATCTAGATTAACACGATTATTGATATTTGTTTTTGCGATATTTACATAATTATTAGAATAAGTTCCGTTTATATAATAAATATTTGAATAAGGTATTGGTTTTGTAATCTGATTTTCATGATAATTTGGCCTTTCTTGTACCTCATCCTTACTTTCAATAAGCTTAGATGTCACGATAAATAATTCATCAGCAATTAATCGACTTGTAATATAAGTAGAAGTAATATCAAAACTTTTATACAATTCTAGACTATGTTTATTATATATAAAGCAATGTGTTTTCTTATCCGCTTCCCCAATCACAATCAACTTGTCATTTGTCACATAGATAAATAACGGTTTAAAAGGAAAACTTAATTCATCAGTTATCTCTGATTTTTCAACATTTGTAATAACTACTTGATTGTTTGAAATACTATAAATATTATCATAATCTGTTACTACTTGATTAGCTTCAACTACATTAGCATTTAATTCCTTATACGGACTTATCGAACGTGTGACTTGAATATCAGTCGTAATACTTAAATTATGATAGTTTTTCCATATTTCTTTAATTTCTAATGCTGTGGTGAAATTATAAAACTTTACTTTACTCCGATATTGATTTATTACTTTAACTAAAATCGCTGAGAATAGAACTAAAGCTAGTACTAATACAAGATATTTTTTTTGCTTCGTCAAATGCATAAAAACCACCTCATTAATATTATGGGTGGATTTTTATCCTAAAATACTTATTCAAAATTGGGTTCTTCAGCCAATTGTCGTTTTTGCTCCTCATCAATTAAAGCATCGATAATTGGATCTAATTTCCCTTCCATAATGCGATCTAATTGTTGAATCGTAAAACCGATTCGATGATCTGTGACTCGGTTTTGGGGATAATTGTATGTGCGAATTTTTTCACTGCGTTCCCCGGTACCAATTTTTGACCGCCGCTCTGCACCTTCTTTTTCTTCCTTTTCTTGAATTATTAAATCATAGAGCCTTGCACGTAAAACTTTTAATGCATTAGCTTTATTTTCATGTTGTGATTTTGCATCTTGACATTGAACGACTAAACCTGATGGTATATGTGTTACTCGGATTGCTGATTTAGTAGTGTTAACTGATTGACCTCCAGGTCCTGAGGAACAGAAAGTATCAATTCTAACATCATCCATATTTAAATCTACTTCTATTTCTTCAGCTTCAGGCATAACGAGTACGACAGCTGTAGAGGTATGGATTCTTCCTTGTGTTTCTGTTTGAGGAACCCGCTGAACACGATGGGCTCCAGACTCATATTTTAAATGTGAGTAAACACCTTCACCTGAAATCATAAATTCAATTTGCGTAAATCCGCCCATCTCACTCTCTAAGGCGTTTAATAATTCAATTTTCCAAGCTTTTGTCTCAGCAAATTTGCAATACATTCGGTATAAATCTCCAGCGAAAATATTTGCTTCATCTCCACCAGCTGCACCACGGATTTCCATAATGACATTTTTTTCGTCATGAGGGTCCTTAGGAAGCAGTAAAACTCTTAATTCTTCCTCTATTTCTGGAAGCTTTAGTTTTAACTCTTCTAATTCTAGCTCTGCTAGTTCAACTATTTCTTGTTCATCATCTTCTAACATTATTTTTAAATCATCAATTTGATTTGCAATACTTTTATACTCTCTGTACCTTTCGACAACTTTATCAAGTGAACTTAACTCTTTGGATAGTTCTGTCATTTTTTTAATATCAGAAGCAATTTTGGGATCTGAAAGTAAACTATTAATTTTATCATAACGCTCAACAATGGCGTCTAATCGATCAAACATGATTTTCCTCCTTGTCTAGACTGATTGTAAAATAAGTTATGCTTAACTTAAAGAAGGAACTTAAAATATACCAATGACTAATTCGGGTTTATAACGTTTATGATTTAAAGCATTAATTAAACCAAATATACATATTAATGCAAAGTAAATTAATCCAACTAATGTAAAATTAAACAACTTAATGTCTAACCAAATTAAAACTCTATTTATTACTAAACCACAAATGTAAATAATAATTCCTGTTATAAGCCCATTAAAATAAGCTGAACAATGAATCTTAGTAAATTTTGAACCGAAAATCCAGAATAGTAATGGGATTATTAATGCGATAAATCCTAAAGTGTAAATAAAACCAATACACCCCAAAAGTCCAATAAACCATGTTAAAACAGCTAAAATATTGCTTTGTTTACGAGCCATAAAAATCCTCCTTATTTTATAAATCTAATCGTGAAATGTGGTCGATAAATTTTATTTTCTGATGCGTTTAAAATTCCCAATATCGGGATAACAATATAATACAAGGTAAGTATTGGTGCTAAAATTATACCTACAAACGCAAAAAAACTTATTGAAACAATTACTGTATAGATAAGAAAAGAAATCCCATAATTTAATGATTCTTTACCAGTATTACGTAAAAACTCATTCTTATTTTCATAATAGATATAAGCGATTATTCCTGATACAAACGGTAATAAAAAATTGGCTGCCCAGATAATTATAGCAATTAATTTCTCATCACTCGGTTTCTTTTCCTCATCATCGATCGGAATATAAGAATTGGTTTTCTCATCATACTTATATTTTTGTGTCATAATCGACTCCTTTATTTAATCACATTATTATTTTATCATCAAAAGTTGATTTTGACAATTTTATATTTTTAAATATCTCACTACTTCTAATATATAATTTGAACCAGATATAAATGACTATACCTTTAAAGATTGAAGAAATTGTGATTGCTAACCAAATTCCATTTAATCCATAGTGCCTTATCAAGAAATAAGCCATCGGAATTCTCATAATATTAAATGTTAAACTTACAATCGATTGTGGTATAGTTTTACCTAATCCATTTAATGCTCCACCAACCAAAGATTCAATAATCATAAATGTCTGTGATATGGCAAGGATTTTTAAATAATCAATACCTTTTACAACCGTAGTTTTATCACTTGAGAAAATGCTGAAGATTGGTCCCGGTATTAAGTACATCACAATTGAGATGATAATCCCATAGATTATCATCGAAGATAGTGCATAACGGATACCTTTTAACACTCTTTTTGGTTGCTTTGCGCCAAAGTTTTGGCCGACAAAGGCACTAATTGCAGTTTGAAAACCACCAGCAGTTAACCACGACAATGATTCAATTTGTGAACCTATCTTTTGTACCGCATTAGCACTTTTACCAAATGGAGCTACCATGCCCGAAATATACATTGAGATAAAAGTAAAGAGCGCACTTTGAATCGCAGCTGGAAGACCTAACTTAAAGATAAATTTTGCTTTATCTTTATCAATAGGTTTTAAAAAGTTAGCTTTGCTTAATAACGTATTTTTCGAGAAAAAGTAAATGATAAAAACAATTGTAACCACAAATTGTGAAAAGATCGTCGCAATTGCAGCCCCAGCGATATCAAGTTCAAATCCGATAATTAATAACGGATCTAAAGCCATATTTAGTGCTAAACCAATTGCGCTAATTAAAAATGGTGTTTTAGTATTACCAGTTCCATTTAAAGAAGCACTAAAGATTGGGTTTATTAAATAAAAGACTAAACCACAAGAAATTATCCGTAAATATAAAACTGCATTATCATAAACTTCCTTTTCAGGAATGTTAAATAAACTGATCCAATATCTTGTGAATAGAAAAAGCACCAACGCAAAAATAACAGCGAAAATAAATTCTAATTGTACTCCAGTTCGCGCAAAAATTCTTGCTGACTTCTCATCTCCCCGTCCTACTGATTGAGAGACTCCTACTTCTGTACCAATCCGAACTAAAACAACAATCGCTGCACTAAGCCAAGTAAAAAGTCCACCAATACCCGCACTGGCAATAAACCCTGTATTTACTTCAGCAATTGGCGTAGCTCGGCCGAGCCAAAATAAATCTGTTAAATTATATGCCATCTGCATTAAAGATGTCGCCATTACTGGTAAAGATACTGTGATTAATTGCTTTAATATATTTCCTTTTGTTAGGTTATATCGATCATTTAACATATTTATTTCTCCTTAATTTTACTAGCCCCTTTTATGATAGCAAAATTTTATTTAAAAGCAAAGATAAAACAAGAGAATAGATATCCCTTGTTTTTACTCTTTATGATAAATATCAATATCAGTAAATGAACTGCATTGACGGTTAAAAAATAATGTTACTTCTCCCGTAGGACCATGTCGATGTTTAGCAAAAATTACATCAACTTGACCTTGACGATTACTGTCTTTATGATAGTAATCATCACGATATAGAAACGCTACAATATCAGCATCTTGTTCAATACTTCCTGATTCCCTTAAATCAGCCATTATCGGTCTCTTATCCTCACGACTTTCTACCTGCCGTGATAATTGTGCACAAGCAACAACCGGAACTTTAAATTCACGAGCAATTTCTTTTAAAGTCCGTGAAATTTCTGAAACCTCTTGTACCCGATTCCCATTATTTTTATCACTTCCAGTTAGTAACTGTAAATAATCAACAATTATTAATCCCAAACGATTGTCTTTAGTTTGCATTAATTTGCGACATTTCGCACGAACTTCTGCGACTTTTAAACCAGGAGAATCATCGATATAAATATGATAACTTGCGAGCGCATCAGATGCGACAAGAAGTCTTGTTAGTTCGCTACTATCTAGTTGTCCTTTTCTCAGTTTTTGGGCATCAATTTGAGCTTCACTTGTTAATAACCGATGAACAAGTTGCTCAGCACTCATTTCTAAACTAAAAATTGCGATTCCAGGGTCACTATTATACTTAGCAACGTTTTTTGCGACATTTAAAACAAAAGCTGTTTTTCCCATTGCTGGACGCGCCGCAAGAATAAACAAATCTTCCTTTTGAAGACCTAAAGTAAGAGCATCTAAGCGACTAAAACCAGTTTGCATTCCAGTAATTTCTAACCCTTTTTCCGACAATGACTTAATTTTTTCGAATACTTCCCGCACCACTTCACTAATATTTTTGAAATCACTAGCACTACGGTTTCTCGCAACTCCCATAATTTTTCTTTCAGCTTCATCTAATAAATCATCTAATTCAATATCACCATTTGTCGCACTTCTAGCAATTTGATTAGCTGTATCAATTAACTTCCTAGCAACTGCCTTTTCCCTTACGATTTCGACATAAGTATTAATATTTGCTGTTGTAGGTACCATTTCTGAGATGTCAATAAGGTATTCAAAACCACCTATTTCTAAATACTGATTTTTATCTTTAAGTTTCGTTGTTACTGTTGTAATATCTATCGGTTTATTCTCATCTGTTAATTCCACAATTGTTCGATAAAGAATTTGGTGTCGTGTCTGATAAAAATCTTCTGGTTGAATTCGATCAGCAATATCAACCATTACCCGATTATCTAAAAAGATTGACCCTAATAATGATTGTTCCGCTTCATTATTAAATGGAACTGAATTCATATTACCACCCACATATCTATTTATTTGTTACTAAAACCTGAAACTCTGCCACAACATCATGATGAAGTTGTACTGATACTTGTGTATATCCTAAACTTTTAATACTTTCTGGTAAATTAATTTTTCGCTTATCTAACTTCACATTATATTCTTTTTCAAAAGCTTCAACTATTTGCTTAGTACTAATTGAGCCAAAAATTTTTCCATCTTCACCAACTTTAACTTTAAAGACAATTTGCTTATTATCAATAACAGCCTTAATTTTTTTGGCTTCTTCTAAAGCCTTCTTTTCCTTCTCCAGCTTTGCCTTTTTCTCATCTTCTAATTTCCTCATATTAGCATTAGTTGCAGGAGCTGCTTGCTTATTGTTTATTAGGAAATTCGCAAAACCATCAGCTACATCAACAATTTGGCCTTTTTTACCTTTATTTTTAACATCACTTAACAGAATCACTTTCATTTGTATCGTCCTCCTCTAAATATTCATTAATTTTCGCAATTAATAAATAATATACATCACGTAATGTCGTATCAGTTAACTGGGTCGCAGCATTATTAAAATGTCCACCTCCACCCAATTTTTCCATTATTACTTGACAATTTACTTCACCAAATGATCTTGAACTAACGCCAATTAAATTAGCGTCGATTTTACCGATAACAAAAGATGCTTTTACATTTTCAATCATTAATAACCAATCAGCAGTTTGTGCTAGTTTAACATTAGTTAAATTATCAATATTATCAGCGACAACTATTGCCATGTTATTTTTCGTAATTTCAACCTTTTCAAATAATTCAGCCCGTAACATATGCTCTTCATAACTTTCACGGAGCATGGTTTGAACAGCTAAGGTATCTGCACCTTGTTTGCGTAAAAATGATGCAGCTTCAAAAGTTCTGCTCCCGGTTCGGTAGGTAAAGTTGTTAGTATCAACGATAATTCCCGCTAACATAACAGTCGCATCTAATTCATCAATCTGAACCTTATGCGGATAATACTCGATAATCTCCGTAATTAATTCCACTGTTGAAGATGCATAAATTTCTGTATAAATAATATCAGGTGCTTCAATAAATTTAGTTCCGCGACGGTGATGGTCAATTACAACTAAATTTTTTGCCTTATTAATTAATCTTGGTTCAATTACTAAATTCGGATTTTGCGTATCTACCACAATTATTAATGTTCGTGAATTTACCAGTTCTAAAGCTACTTGTGGTGAAATAATCTTACTTAAAATATTACTATTATTTTCTTTTAAATAAGCTAATACTTTATCTAATGTATTATCAATTTCCTTGGTATCGATGACAATAAAACATTCTTTTTCGCTTTTTCTAACGATATTGTGCATACCAATACAAGCACCAAAACTATCTACATCAGGGATTTTGTGCCCCATAATAACTACCTGGTCAGCTTTATCAATTAATTCCAATAAATCTTGGGCAACAACACGAGCTCTAACACGATTTCTTTTTTCAATAATGTTTGATTTGCCACCATAGAAACGTATATCTTTTTCACCAATTATTACTGCTACTTGATCGCCACCACGACTTTGTGTAAGTTCTAACGCTTCTAAGGCCTTATCATTAAGAGCAATTAAATTCTTTTGGTTGTACGCTATACCAATACTAATAGTTAAAGTCGAATCATATTGGTCGGATGCCTTTTTAATCCTCGCTAAAATCTCAAATTTACTGGTTAACATTTTTTGTAACACTTGATACTCTATCATAAGTAAATATTTACCTTCTGCATAACTTTTAAGAAACACATTATATTCAGTAGCATAATCAATAATTATCGAATTTATTTTACCGATAAATAAGTAACGTTTCTGTTCAGTAAGGTCTCTTACTGCCTCTTCAAGATTATCCAACACTAAGTATCCAATAGCTGGTTGCTTACTTTCAAAACTACGAATTGTATTTTCTCTGTCTGTTACATCATTTAAATATAGTGTCCGGTTTAAAGGATAATGAAAAACTTCAAATATCTTACCCTTTATCTCCACAAGATAATTATCAGAACTTATTTTTTCATATAAAGTGGTATCAATATCACCCAGATGCTTACCAACAATTTTTGTCCCTAAGATTCTTCTAGTATGGAAATTAACCCATTCTACATTAAACTTGTCATTATAGACAATAATTGCGATAGGATAATTATTAAATGTATGTGAACCAATTTTTCGGATATGATAACCTAATTCATCAATAGATTTAGCCTTACTATCTTGAGAATAATAACGATACAAGAAAATATATTGCATAATCATCATTAAGAAAATAATGATGCATAATGAAATAATCTCAGCCTCCGGTATCGTGATTAAAGTAATAATCAGATAGGCAAAAATGAAGATATAAAACATTGCTAAAAAAGTCAATCTCTTTTTATATTTATGATCCATAAATGAACTCCTTTTGCCTGATTTTATTCATCATATTATAGCACATTTTAATATTTAAAACAATGATTCGAATTTATCAAGCATTTCTACTGGTAAAGCATCAGAGAAACAGCTATAATTTATTGGAATGATTTTATTATAAGGATGAATTATGAAAATAATCTATTTATTCATTACCACACTTATATCTTATATAATAAAAGGAATAGCTGGCTTTGGAAACACCTTAGTCATGACACCGTTATTTTCCTTTATTTTGGAAAGCAAACAAATAACACCAATTGATTTATTATTTAGTATTCCTGTTAACACTTATATTTTTTTAAAAGACAAAAAACACTTTTCCTTTACTATTATACTACCACTTACGATTTTAATTTTACTAGGAGATATCATTGGAGCATATTTTCTCCAAATTGCTGAAGTTAAATTACTTAAAATCATCCTAAGTATCCTAATAATTTTAATTGCCTGTGAAATTGGTACAAGACCCAAAAATATAACCGGAAAAAAACCAAATGTTTTATTTTTAGGAATTATTGGAATTTTATCGGGTATTAGTTCCGGCCTCTTTGGTATTAGTGTGTTACTAATTGCTTATGTAAGTCGCACCACAACTGGTCGTGAAAACTTTCGTTCTAGTATTGGCTTTGTTTTTTTAATTGATAACATTTTTCGGCTATTCTATTATTTATCATTACCTACTCCCTTAATAACAAAAGAAACCATTAATTATTTTATCATATTATTTCCTGCGGTTATTATTGGGATATATTTAGGTACTAAGTTAGAAACAAAAATTCCTGAATTAATGATGAAAAAAATATTAGTGTTATTGCTTACATCAACTGGTATTATGCTACTTATCCAAAATCTATAAAAAAGACAACTAACTTAGTTGTCTTTTTCATCTTTTATTACCATCAATTCTACATTCACCTTGTTTAATTATAAAATCGTTACCCTCAGGAACGACTAAAATACTATAGTTAAAATCTTCATCATCAATTTCATTAGGTGAAAAATCTATTTCACTATCACATCCACACATAGCATAAGCAAATGGGACTTGTGGATAACTTGTTTTAATATAATCAATTAATTTTAACTCATAATCATCATAGTTAAGTTTTCTTAAGGGGTTATTAAATAATTGAATTTGAATACTGAAATAATCAGGAAATTTAATATAGACAATATTAATCATTTGATTTTTAACATCTAAAAAATCAGACATTAAAAGAATATTACCATAATCATTAGCGATTATCAGCTGATATATTTCTTCATTCATATCCCGATATAAAATAGCTTTTTCATTATTAAGTAAAAAGGAAAAATCAGACAGCTTAAATCGGTCCACCAGATATTTTATCATCCCAGCATTTAACGCTAACTTATCACTTCTAAACACAAATCCGATCGTGATATAACCACCCATGTTATTATCTCCCATTTCAATTACTTAATTATATTTTATCGCAATTATCAATACAATAAAAGGATTATTTTAAGAAAAAGGTAAAAAAAAACTCCCTTTTGGGAGTTGGTATTAATCTCTTGAAAATGGTAACAATGCAACATGTCGAGAACGTTTAATTGCGATTGTTAATTCACGTTGATGTTTAGCACAAGTCCCCATTACCCTTCTTGGTAAAATTTTACCACGGTCAGAGACATATTTTCTTAACAAATCAACATTTTTATAATCTATTGTCACAGGCCTTTCTTTAGCTTGTACACAAAAATTACATACTTTACGACGTCGTCCTCTACCTTTAAAATTACGACGTGGTCTATTTTCAGCCATTAAAATGAACCTCCTTTATTAGAATGGTAAATCATCTTCAGATATATCTACACTAGAACTGTCATCAAAAAATTGATCACTTTGTGTAGTCTTATTTTCTTGGTAATTATTATTAAATCGTGGTTGCTCATTATTTATATTAAAAGTTGGTTGTGATTGTTGATAATAATTACTATTTTCATTTTGTGATCTTGATGACTCTAAAAAGACTACATTATCGCAAATAACTTCCGTAACATATCTTTTTGTGCCATCTTGAGCATCATAATTTCGTGTTTGAATCCGACCTTCAACGCTAATTAGTTGTCCCTTTCTAACATAACGGCCAACAATTTCAGCTAATTTACGAAAACAAACACAATTAATGAAATCTGCTTCACGTACTCCATTTTGTGAAACATAACTTCTATTAACAGCCAGGGTAAAACTTCCTACAACTACACCTGACGTAGTATTTCTAATATCTGGGTCTTTTGTAAGTCTCCCAATTAAAATTACCTTGTTTAACATATAACCACATCCTTTTTATTTTTCATCATTAATGATGATATAACGGATGATATCTTCACTAATACGAGCTAAACGATCAAATTCATTAATCGCTTCAATCGGTGCATTAATCTCTAAAACAACATAATGACCTTTACGTAAATCATTAATTTCATAAGCAAGAGTTTTTAAACCCCAATTATCATTCTTAATGATTTCAGCTTTTTGCTCAACTAAAATATTAGTAAAATTTTCAATCACTTGTTTTCTTTGTTCATCATCTAAATTAGGACGAACAATAAACATTATTTCATATTTTCTCATCTTGACACCTCCTTCTGGTCTATGGCCCACATAACATGAGCAAGGATGAGTGCTACATCTATGATATAGTATTACTCACATCAAACAATTATATCATTATTATTTCTCTTTGTAAATCTTAAAATCAATTTTTTTTATGCCTTGCTAAATGCAAGTTAAAATAAAAAAATTACACTACGAGTTCAAACAAAAATTTATTCAAACCGTTTAGTTTATTATGTTAAGTATTACTAAGACTATTATAACAAACTTTATTTAACTTTTCCTTATATTTCTACATCTTTTT
>CALFRW010000075.1 GCA_937919135.1 uncultured Haloplasmataceae bacterium | reverse complement strand
TTGACGTTTAATAATTAACATCTTTCCATTATGCATTATTAATCCTTTAACTGCAACGACAATTTTATTTTCGTACATTACTTTACCTACCTTATATATCTAAAATAATTATAATAATAGTAAAGTAAAAAAACAATACTAATAAAGAAAAATTGTGATGTTAGACTCTCTGTGATATAATAATTTAGGTGAATTAAATGAAAAAAATATCTATTAAACTAATCCGCTTTTATCAAAAACATCTATCGATTATCTTTGGGAATAACTGTCGCCATATCCCAACATGTTCAAACTATGCGCTTGAAGCTTATCAAAAACATAATTTTTTATATGCTAGCTTTTTAACAATTTACCGGATTCTAAGATGTAATCCACTTGGTAAAGGTGGATATGATCCTGTACCTGAACCAAAAAAGCGAATTAAAAATGTTAATAAATAGATTTAAAAAATGCTTTCTTAAAAAAGCATTTTTTTTCGATTACCTTCTTTATCAAAGTTTTTACGTAAAGCTATTTCCGTTAAAGGAATAACTAAAAGGAGAACAACAATTTGCAGATATACTAATATCGTCATTAACGTATTATAATTTTTAAAGTCCTTTAACATAATCGCTACAATAACGGAAATAATAGCGGTAAAAACCCCACTAATAATCCATACTTTCCCAGCATACTTATGAGCGAATATCCATGTTTCTTGATTTTTCATTGATAAAGCAGACCGATAACCAAAGATGTAATTAATATTTTTCGGTGCTTTTCTCACAAATAATAAACCAAAACCAATCATTGTTAAGGACAATAAACTTGTCATAATAAAAGAAAATATCAGCATTCTTCCTCCTCTTTCCTAGTTAGGTATGGGATTTCCATTAGTATCATAATGCCACTCACTAGCCCAATAAACTGGTCGATCTGAATAATTCCACAATGGATCCCATCCTGCAGGTTCAGCACTTGATTCACTGTAAATTGATAGATTATTGGCATTAACAAAGACTGATACCCCAATATTTATTACCGTATCTGGAATTATGATACTTATAAGGTTACTATCATTAGAAAATGCAAAAGAACCAATACCTCTTACATTATTAGGTATTACTATTCTTTTTAGACTTGTTGCACTATAAAAGGCGTGTTCTCTGATAGTTGTCAATTGTGAACCTGTTTCAAAAACTACTGTTCCTAGACTTGTTGCATTATTAAAAGCAAAACTGCCAATTTCTAGTACACCTTTTGGGATATATATACTAGTTAAACTAACCGCATTAGAAAAAGCAAAATCCCCTATTGTTGTTAAGTGTGAATTTTCTTCAAATATCACTGCTGTTAAATTACTTGCTTTACAAAAAGCATGAGTTCCGATACTTGTTACACTACTTGCAATTTCTATTTTTGTCAGATATCTTGCATCATAAAAACCCCTTGCTCCGATATTATTCGCATCTGTGATGATAATTTCATTTAATGATATTGGTAAGTTAAAATCATCTGCTTTATAAGCTCCCGTATAACTATCTACACCAAATATAAAGCCAAATTGCGCTTCTGAATTTATCGCATTCCGCGAATAACCAATAAAAGGCAGCGTGATTTTTTGTAATTGACTAGTACCAGAAAAGGCAGATGACCCAATATAATAAACACTATTTGGGATTTCTACACTTTTCAAACTTCTTACACCAGAAAAAGCAAATGCCCCAATATGAGTTACAGTATCGGGAATTACAATACTTGTTACACTCCTTGCACCAGAAAATGCGGATTCACCGATACTCATTACCCCTTCTGGGATAATAATGCTTGTTAAATTCCAAAGTCCAAAATAGGCAAAATCCCCAATAACTTTTATATTTTTAGGAATCTCAATATTTTCTAAACCACTAGCACCTTCAAAGGCATAAGCACCTATATTTGTTACATCATTAGGGAGAATGAGGCTTGTTAAGCTACTGGCACCAGAAAAGGCTTTTTCGCCGATAAGCTTTATATCTGTGATAATCACTTCTTTTAATGATTCTGGAATAATATAGCCATTTGCTAAATATCCTCCTTGATAACTTGTATCACCAAATATATATCCAAAGTATGCCTTATTTCCTGTGGCGGCTCTTGAAGCTCCCACAAATGGTAACCTAATTCTAGCTATACTACTCGCTCCAAAAAAGGTAGCTTTCCCAATCTCAGTTACACTATCGGGAATGACAATATCTGTAAGACTACTTGTGTTAGAAAAAGCAAGTTCGCCAATTTTTGTTACAGTATCGGGAAT
>CALFRW010000074.1 GCA_937919135.1 uncultured Haloplasmataceae bacterium | reverse complement strand
GGTTTACTAATCTCTAAAACTAATACTTTATACCCTACTCGATAAAGCTTTTGGATAACTCCAGTAGCTATATCTCCACCACCCCTGACAACAACAATCATTTTATCAGCTCCTAATATGATTGATGATTTTTTCATAATCATCAAGCGTATCTATATCCCATAATTGTTCTGAACTATTAACCTCAACATATTTCACTTTATCTAAATGCGCATTAATTACAGCCTTACCTCCAACATCACCTTTAAGATTTAACAATTCTTTTTGATAATTGTTTGGGAAGATAACTGGTGTACCTCTTTTTTCTTTGTATGTAGGAACAATTATTGCATCACTATTTGTTGAGAAATTAGTTATTAATAAATTTAACATCTCACAATCGATAAAAGGTTGATCACCAGCAAGAAAAGCATAACCTGAAGCATTTAGTGAATTTTGAATTCCTAATTTTATCGCTTCACTTTGACCTTTATCAGCATGTTTATTATATATTACTTCGATACCGCGCTTTTTCCCTAAGTCTATTACTGCCTTATCTTTTGCTACTAGTATTATTTTGGAAAAATCACATTTAATAATCACATCTAATAAATGTTCAATTAAACACTTACCTTTATAAGGCAATAAAAGTTTATTAACCCCTATTCTTTTACTACTTCCAGATGCCATAATTACCGCTGCTACCATTTATATCACCCAAATTTATTAGTTTATACTGCATCTTTTTTAAACTTCCAATAATAACTTTATCAAAGAAAGTATTATTATGTCTCAAAAATTTTATGATCTTTAATGCAGAGATGACTTGGGTATTTGCTTCAACTTTATTAATAAATAGTACTTTTTCTCCCTGAGCTTTTTTAAATAGCCCCTCAGGATGTGTAATTATAATTCCGATATCTTCTACGGTAATTAGTGCATTTTCTCGTGTATTAGTTAGATTAATAAACTTTTCACTTCGATGAACATTTTGCTTATTCACAAGCTTTCCCACTGCTTCAATACTTATTATCCCTACGGTCATCGTAGTTTCTTTAACTATAACTGGTTCATAACAATCCCAACCTTTAATATCCTTCCCTTTTGCTCCATCTGCTTCAATCAAAACATAATCAAAATCATGATATGCTTTTGCCACACCGCTTAACTTCCCATCCTGTGATATTCGATCCCCATAAACATATAAACCATTTTTTGAATTACTGTTAAAACCTTTACCAATTGCAAGAAAATCATAGGTTTTTGGAAGATACATTTTTGTTGATGTTGTAACGAGTACTTTATTATCACATTTAAGTTCTTGTGCTAAAGAATTAATAAATGTTGTTTTACCACCCGCACCAACTAGCGATACAATGCTTTTACTTCGGAGTGACAATATTTTTGCTAACATATAATTAAAGCAAATCACAAATTAGCTTTTCCGCGAAAGCAAAGTAGGCGTCAAGACTAAATTTGTTTTCATCGATTAAATACTGCATTGAGGCTCCCATCATTATTGATACCATAATAAATGGTAATAGCTTTAATTCTACTTCAGTTAGTTTATTTTCCTTTTGATTTATTACTGTGGTAATATTTTCACGCCATTCATTAAAGCTCTGTTGAAATTTCGCTTTAATTTCTAAATTAACTGTTCCCTGCACCCAAAAATCAAATTGAGCATAATCCACCTTTTTATGATTAACAATATCATCAAGTTTTTCTTTAAATAAACCTTGAATATTTTCTCTAATTGTTTTATTTCCCAAATCGACCGACTCCATGCGTTTTTCGGAAAACCGCTTCTGTAACTCATCCATTAAAGCGATTAACAAATCCTTTTTTGTTGGATAGTAATAATGCAAATTTGACTGACTCATTTTTGCTTCTTTAGCAATTAAATGCATCCTTGTCCCACTAATTTTTTCTCTAGCTACAACCTCTAAAGTTGCATCAAGTATTTTTACGATTATATCCTTAGACATTTAAGTCCCTCTTTCCATATATTATTGATTAATTTTATAATACATGAAAATTTTTTATCAGTCAATTAAGTTTAAAAACGTTTCCATAAATCATTTGCTAACTTTCTGCTTCTTGCAAAAATTTCAGCTTCATCTACAGTAGTTAAGCTCCTATTTTCCATAACAATTTTACCGTTGACTATTGTCGTATTAACATGACGACCATTTATCCCAAAAAGCAAATGGCCATTAATATTAGCTTCGTTTATTGGGGTTGGTGGATTATAATCGACGAGAATGATATCTGCTAAGGCTCCTTCATTAATTACCCCAATTTGATTATCGATAAATCTTTCGGTAATAATCCGATTATTATTAAATAACATTTCTGGTATTTCCACCCATGCGACAGTAGAATCCAATTTATTATGTTTATGGATTAAGTTCGCAACTTTATAACTTTCCATCATATCTGTAGTATATCCATCAGTGCCTAGACCAAGGATAATGCCTTTGTTGTACATATCGATAACTTTAGCACATCCTACGGCATTCCCCATATTTGATTCCGGATTATGAACGACAATTGCATCAGTTTCTTTAAGTAAGTTTTGTTCTTTTTCATTAATATGAATACAATGAACAGCTATTGTTTTCGGTGTTAATGCGCCTTTATCATAAAAGCGTTCGATAACACCTTTTCCATACTTTTTGTTTGCATCAATTACATCCTCTATACCTTCAGCGACATGAACATGAAATCCACTATTAAGTCCCGCTATTTCAACTAAACATTTATCGAGTGTCGCTTCCGAAATTGTCATTGAAGCATGAAGTCCAAACATTCCTTTTAACATATCGTCTTTTTTATCATTACAGTATTTGATAAATTCGACATTTTCTTTAATGCCTTCAAGAGCAATTTTTTCTCCATCACGATCCGAGGTTTCATAAGCTAAATTACTACGAATTCCTATTTTTTCAGCAGCTTCAGCGATTTTAAATAAACTTCCCCTAAGCGCATAGGGGCTCGCGTGGTGATCAAAGACCGTTGTCACACCATTTTTAATTTGTTCAATCATCATCGTAATTGTTCTATAATAAACATCTTCTAAAGTAAGTAC
>CALFRW010000073.1 GCA_937919135.1 uncultured Haloplasmataceae bacterium | reverse complement strand
AATAATTAATATTTTTATTACCTTATTTAATTTTTGATCAGTTATCTGCATATAAAAGCTCACATCCTTGCTCATAACTTAATTATGATTATATCATAAAAAGATATCGTAAAGTTATATTAATAATAAAATTTACAAATTTTTTCATATTTACTTATTATAATTCGGATGTTATAATGTAATTACAAGTTAAGCGATAAAAAACTCGAACATCAACCACAAGGAGGTTGGGTATACTTATTCTGTGTTGAATACCTATATATTTAGGAATCCTAAGGTGTAAGTCGAAACCTCCACTTTACCTACTAATGGGTTAAATATCGTTTAATATATTATGATAATATTTGGCCGAATTAAATCGTATAGTTACAATATAATCCAACACCTTTTATAAGGAAGTTGAGAATACACTATTCTGTGTTGAAGGCCTGCTTTAAGTAGGAATCCTAAGGAATAGGTTAAGACTTCCACCTGCACATATTTGCGGGTTTTGTCAGTAACTTACGCTTAATTGGGCTTATTTTGTCAAATACAAAAAAGATATATTTATTTACATCAAAAAAAATGGGTGTTATAATTAAAATAGGACCGAACTAGTACGAAGATTAATAAATAATCCGAACACCTTTTATAAGGAAGTTGGGTATACTAATTCTGTGTTGAATGCCTACTTTTAGTAGGAATCCTAAGGAATGAGTCGAAACTTCCACCTGCATGTATGGCGGGTTAAGTAAAAGTCTACGGCTAGTTGGGCCCTTTTTTTATTTTAACTTAACATTAATATTTAACTCCTGCAATTGTTTAATATCTACCTCTGATGGTGCTTCTGACATTAAACATGAAGCAGATAAAGTTTTCGGAAAAGCAATAACATCGCGAATATTTTCTGTATTAACTAACAGCATAATAATTCGGTCTAAACCTAATGCAATTCCACCATGAGGTGGTGTTCCATATTTAAAAGCATCTAATAAAAAGCCAAACTGTTTATTAGCTTTTGTTTTCGAAAAACCTAGGGTTTCAAACATTTGGTCCTGGATTTCTCTTTGGTGGATTCTAATTGAACCACCACCAATTTCATAACCGTTTAAGACAATATCATAAGCCTGTGCGATACATCTATCTGGGTTCGTTGTTAAGTATTTTACTGTTTCGCTGTTAGGTGATGTAAATGGATGGTGCAAAGCGTAATAACGAGATTCTTCTTCATCATACTCAAATAATGGCCAATCAACTACCCAAAGAAAATTATAAAGTGAATCATCAATTAAATTCATTTCTTTAGCAATTAACTTTCTTAATGCCCCTAAAGCTTCACAGCTAACATTAAAATTATCGGCAATAAACAAGATTAAGTCATTATTTTCGATATTTAACTGTTCTTTTAAAGCCCTATTTTCATTATCAGTTAAAAATTTACTAATTGGCCCTGAAAATTCATGATTCTGATATTTTAAGAATGCTAAACCTTTAGCTTGATATTGCTTAACAAATTCTGTTAACCGGTCAATTTCTTTACGAGAATATTTTTCAGCCCCATTTTTTACGTTTATCGCTCTGACATAACCGTTATTTTTGATTGCGTTGGCAAAAACACTAAAAGTAGTTGCTTTAAATACATCATTTAATTCTACTAATTCCATTGAAAATCTTGTGTCAGGTTTATCAGAACCATAACGTACCATTGCATCATGATAGGTAATTCTCATAAATGGTATTTTAATATCGATAGCTTTTATTTCTTTCATAACCTTAACAAACATTTTTTCAATAATTGTCTGAATTTCTTCAGCAGTTAAAAAGGAGGTTTCAATATCAACTTGAGTAAATTCCGGCTGTCTGTCAGCTCGTAAATCTTCATCACGAAAGCATCTTGCGATTTGAAAATATTTTTCAAAACCTGCAACCATACACAATTGTTTAAAGATTTGTGGTGATTGTGGAAGTGCATAAAATTCTCCTGGATGAATTCGTGATGGAACTAAATAATCTCTTGCACCTTCTGGGGTTGATTTCGTTAAGATTGGGGTTTCGATTTCCACAAAATCTAAATCACTTAAGAAATTCCGCATAATCCGCATTACTTTTGATTTTACGATTAAGTTGTTTTGTAATATTGGTCTTCTTAAATCCAAATAACGATATTTTAACCGAGTATCTTCTAATGCATCTGTTTCATCATGAATAATTAAAGGGGTTGTTTCGGCTGTTGAGATAACCTCTATTTTTTCAACTTTAATTTCAATATCCCCAGTTGGTAAATGGGGGTTTTTACTTTCGCGTTCATTTACCTTACCCTTTACATATAACACATACTCATTACGAATTTTTTCTGCGGTTTCATATATTTCTTGCTTTACATCTTTCGGATTAACAACAACTTGAGTTATACCATAACGGTCACGTAAATCAATAAAAATTAAACCGCCTAAATTTCGGGTTTTTGCAACCCAACCTTTAAGTTCAACTATTTCATTAACATTACTTAATCTTAATTCATTGTTATTATGAGTTCGATTCATAGTAAACCTCCAATCGTTCTGTTAATTCTTTAACTAATTCTTTAACTTCAATTGTTTCTTGGACTTCATTTTTCATATTTTTGATACTAACTTTATTTTGTTTCATCTCTTCTTCACCAATAATAATCACATATTTGGCCTTCACTTTATCAGCTTGTTTAAATTGTGCTTTTACTTTACGATCAAAATAATCCTTATCACATTTAATTTGATTTTTTCTTAATATGTCCAGGATTTTCATCGCAAATTGGTTTGTTTTATCAGACATTGTAACAAGATAAACATCGACATTATCACTTTCAGGGATGGTAATATTTTCTGCCTCTAAAGCTAATATTAATCGATCCATTCCGAAGGCAAATCCAACCCCAGGGATATCAGGTCCACCAATTACTTGAACTAAGCCGTTATATCGTCCGCCACCACCTAATGCTGTTTGTGCTCCAAAGCCCTCAACATTACTGATAATTTCATAGACCGTATGATTATAATAATCTAGACCACGCACAAGATTATTATCAAGAACATATTCGATACCAGAATCATCGAGGCATTTTAGCACATTATCGAAAAATTGTTGCGATTCTGCATTTAAATAAGCTTTCATTTCGGGAGCCGTTTTAATTGCCTGATGATTTTTATCCACCTTACAGTCTAGTACTCTTAATGGATTTATTTCAAGTCTTTTCTTACAATCCGTACATAGGCTGTCTTGAAATGGTTTTAAATGATTTATTAAAGCCTTACGATAATTTAATCTACTCTCAGTATCACCTAAAGTATTTATTAATACTTTAACTTCTTTTAAACCTAATCGTTTAAAAATATTGACAGATAAAGCGATTACCTCAGCATCTAGCATTGGATTGTTAGCTCCTAATGCTTCAACGCCAAATTGATAGAATTGCCGTGAACGACCCTTTTGCATCCTTTCGTAGCGAAACATTGGCCCAATATAGTATAATTTTGTTAGTTGATTAGCTTCAGCATACATTTTATGCTCGACATAACTCCGAACAACACCAGCAGTGCCTTCAGGGCGTAATGTGATAGAACGATTTCCTTTATCAAGAAAAGTATACATTTCTTTCGTAACGATATCAGTACTTTCTCCTACACCGCGTTCAAATAAACCAGTGCTCTCAAAAATTGGTGTGCGAATTTCTTGATAATTATATAATTCACAAACTTCACGAATAATGGCTTCTAAATAATGCCATTTACTGATATCACTAGGTAAAATATCATAAGTTCCTTTAGCCGATTGAATCATGTTATCATCTCCTTTAAAAATAAAAGCCCTTAGAAAATTTCTAAGGACGCTAAATTTGCGCGGTGCCACCCTAGTTGCATAAGCCAACTTTTAACATTATATATCTCAAAAGTGTCTTCACTATTATTTTTGGAGGAGTTCTCAGCATCTCTCCCTCTCTGTGCCAAAATATATCTAGTTACTATTCTTTATCAACGATATTCATTTAATTATGATTTATTATAACCAATATTAGTAAACTATGCAAGTGTTTATCAATTATTTTAATAAAA
>CALFRW010000072.1 GCA_937919135.1 uncultured Haloplasmataceae bacterium | reverse complement strand
GGATGCATTTGAACTAGCTAAAAGAAATGTGAAGATTAATAATCTTGAGCAGCAAATTGAAATTATTAATGCAGATTTAAAAAATATCTATCAAAAAATTGGACATCATACCTTTGAGCTTGTTACTAGTAATCCGCCCTATTTTAAAGTAACCAATGAAGCAAATGTAAATAAGAATGATTATTTAACGATTGCGCGTCATGAAATTCTTGTTACTCTTGAAGATGTTATTAAGGAAGCAAGCTTGTTACTTAAACATGGTGGTTATTTCACTATGGTTCATCGTCCTGATCGACTTCTTGATATCCTAGGATTATTAAGGGATTATAAATTAGAGCCTAAACGCTTACGACTTGTATATCCTAAGCCTAATAAAGAGTGTAATACAATTTTAATTGAAGCGCGAAAAAGTAATCAGGGAGGTTTAAGAATCTTACCACCGCTTTATGTTTACGATGAAAGTAATAATTATACTGAAACGATAAGAAAAATGTTTATGATGAAGTAAAAAACTATTTATGTTATTGAATATAAGTGATATAATAAGGATACTTAAAATAGTGATTTGTGTGGTTATAAAAAAGAAGGGAGAAGTTACATTTATCTGTAACAGAAGTAGGATGGAGTATAGTGAATTAATTAATAAATTAGAACAAAAAAGGAAAGTTGTAGTAAAAAGGATCTGCTTTAGCATTGGATTTGTTGCCCTTGGTTTGGCAATAGGGTGGCTGATAAATCGAGATTTTGGTTACGCTGTTGGTGGTATAGTTGGTTTTATTGTCGCAATTGTCCTAATCTCAGAAGGCTTTGATAAGTATAAAAAGGTTTTTAAAAATCAGTTTATGCCCTTAGTTGTAAATAAAACCGGATTAGATTTAAAGTATGTCCATAAACAAGGCATCCCCAAAGAAATGGTAATAAGTAGTCGTCTCTTTAAAAAGCCAGACCGCTATATTAAAGAAGATTTAATGTATGGCACATTAGATGGTGTTAACTTTATGTCTAGCGATGTCCATATGCAGGATAAACGCGTAACTCGGGATAGTAAAGGGAGAAGAAGGGTTAGGTATGATACCTTTTTTAGAGGGCGTTGGTTTGTATATGAGTTTAATAAATCATTTAATGGGATTATCCAAGTAAGAGAAGAGTTTTTTAAGAGCCATCCTTGGGGATTGAAGGTTGAGAAAATTAAGCTTGAAGATGTTGAGTTTAATCGTAAGTTTAATACATATGCGACAAACCAACATGATGCTTTTTATGTTTTAACTCCAACATTAATGGAAAATATTAAAAAATTGGAACGTAAATTTCCTGGTAGTATTTATTTTTCATTTATTGAAAATCAATTACATATCGCTATATATCATTCCAAAGATTCATTTGAACCACCTGTTTTTTCGAAACTAGATGAATCGTTAATCAACGAACTAGTTTCTGATATTGTAGTTTTACAAGAGATTGTTAATGAGTTAAAATTAAATCGTAAGATATTTAAATAAGGAGGATATTAAATGGAGCCAATCTATATTTTTTTAATAATTTTAGGAGTAATAGGTTTTTTTATCTTAATTTGGGTTATTAGTAGTTATAACTCACTTAAAAGTGCAAAAATTAAAGTTAATGAGGCAGAATCTGGTATCGATGTCGCTTTAACAAAAAGATTTGATGTTTTAACAAAAATGGTGGATACAGTAAAGGGTTATGCAAAGCATGAAAAAGAAACATTAGAAAAAGTAATTGCTTTACGTAATTCAGTTCATTTAAACAATGCGTCAATTAAAGAAAAACAGGATATATCAAATCAAATGGATGAAGCAATGAGGGCTATTAATGTAATTGTTGAGCAGTATCCAGATTTAAAGGCTAATGAAAACTTTAAACAATTACAAGTATCGATTTCAGATGTGGAAGAGCACTTACAAGCAGCAAGACGAGTATATAATTCTAATGTATCTAATTATAACCATAAGGTACAATTATTTCCGTCTAATATTATCGCAAGTATGTTTCATTTTGAAGCACAAGAGTTTTTTATCGCTGAGGAATACAAGCGTAATGATGTAGAAATTAATTTTTAGTAATAATAAGTGGGACTTTATGTCCCATTTTGCATGTATATAAAGAAAGTTTTTGATTTTAATAATATTATGTAATATAATATATATTAAAGGGATAATATTGGTGATTTTATGATAACAAAAAGTATTTTAATTGCACATAATAATAAAGATTTTGTTGAACAGGCAAAGTTATTTTTTCAAGAAAAGAAAATATATCGCATTGATAAATGTTTAAAAGATGGTAATGAATTACTTAAACTTAAACATTTAGATGATTATCATATCGTAATCGTTAAGGATACGCTTACAGAGGTATCAGGGTTATTTGCGCTTGAGAAACTGTTGAAGAAAACAAAATCTCGTCCAGAGTATATAATATTATTAACAGCCTTTTTTAATAGTTATGTGATTAATAAATGTAAGAAGTTGGGGATTATTGCGGTTAATAGTTATAATATTACGATCGATGATATATTTGATTATTTCTATACGATAGAGGTTGAAAAAGATGTGAAAGATAAGGAACAGTTTTGTCCACAAGTTGAAATTGATAATTTACTTAAAAAGATTGGCTTACTGAGAACATATGTTGGGTACACTTATTTTGATTATGTTTTAAATATGACTTTTGCTGAAAATACAATCAATTTAAAAGGTATGAATAATATTTATCATGCAATTGCAGAGCACTATAATGTTAGTATTTCTAGTGTTGAAAAGGCAATGCGTTCTTGTATTAAATCATCCTTTACTAAGAATTATGGGTATTATGCAAACCTCTTATTTGGGCATAATAATGAGGACTATCCGACTACCTCAACATTTTTACAAGTAAGTATCAGAACTTTAAAAGAACGAAGGAGTCTTATTTTAAATAATCAAACTGAGATTAGCGATAAAATAGTAAATAGGCTGTAAAAAAGAAATATTTGTAGTATAATATTTATGGAAATTTATTAAAGGAGTGGTGATAATGAGAAAACCAATAATCGCAGGAAACTGGAAAATGAATAAAATTCGTGATGAAGCATTGGAATTTATATATACAGTAAATCAAGATGTTCCATCTATTGATGAAGTAGATACTGTTATATGTGCCCCTGATGTCTTAATTCGTTGTTTAGTAAAACGTCAAGGGGATAATTTAAGAATTGGTGCTCAAAATATGCACTTTGAAGAAAGCGGAGCATATACCGGTGAAACCTCACCATTAGTTTTAAGTGATACTGGAGTAAAATATGTTATTATCGGTCATAGTGAAAGAAGACAATATTTCAATGAAACCGATGAAACGGTAAATAAAAAAGTTCATACAGCATTTAATCATGATTTAATTCCGATTATTTGTGTAGGAGAACATTTAGAAGAACGTGAAAACAATACTACAAAGCAAGTAGTATCAATGCAAACAGAAAAAGCCCTAAAAGGTTTAAATGAGGAACAAGTTAAAAATGTTGTAATAGCATATGAACCTATATGGGCTATAGGTACTGGTAAAACAGCAACACCCGATATGGCTAATGAAACATGTGGGGTAATACGAAGTGTAGTTAGTGAGTTATATGGAAAAGAAGTAGCAAAACAAGTACGGATACAATATGGAGGGTCAGTTAAGGTCGATAATATTAAGGAGTTAATGTCTAAAGAACATATTGATGGAGCTTTAGTAGGTGGAGCTTCTTTAGATCCACAAAGCTTTATTAAATTAGTTAATTATCAAAAATTATAACTTTTACAAATAAATTACATTATTTTTGCATAAAAAATATCAGCTTGACTCAAAATATAAATGCACGAAAGTGCAAAACCTACCCTTTATAATTTAATATATCCCCCCAAAACTCACATAACATATTTACCCCCCTAATCAACTATTTATTTATACAAAAGGAATCCGCTTAAAGAACGGGTTCTTTTTGTTTTTAGCAACATTTTGTCACCTATTTATTATTATGGTTCTATAATTATCGTTGGGGTGTCACAAAAATAAAAACTTTATAAAAAGAC
>CALFRW010000071.1 GCA_937919135.1 uncultured Haloplasmataceae bacterium | reverse complement strand
CATCGTAATAAAGAAGAAGCAAAAAAAAGTTTATTAATGTTAAAGAATCTTTTTAAAAAGACAAGTAATATAAAAGTCAAAAAGCTTCTTGATGAAGCCGAATTAATTTATGGAATTTATATCAAGCGTGATACTAAGTTAATTAATGAATTAATTGAGAAAACGAAAACAATAAGTGACCCACTGATAAAGGGGATTACTGAATATCGGATTGCAAAGCTATACTACTATGCTAATAATCACAAAGAAGTAGATTATTATTTAGCGCAAGCAAAAGAAAATGTATTGGGTAGTTATTGGTACCCAGTAGTAATAGCGGCACAAAAAGATCATCGTGTATTAGAAAAAAAATAGAGGAGTAAATAGCATGCAAAAATTTGATTATACAATTAATGATCCTATGGGACTTCATGCAAGACCTGCTGGTATAGTCGTAAAGGCAATAAATAAAGTTCCATGTAATGTAAAAATCAGTTATAATAATAAAACGATAGATGGAAAAAGACTATTTGCGATTATGAGTTTAGGGGTAACAACAGGTGAAACAATAACGGTTACTTGCGAAGGTGAATGTGAAAAGGAAACAGCGGATTTAATAAAAAGGATATTTGTAGCAGAAAACCTTTAATTAATTAAAGAGAAGGTGGTAGAATGAATTTATTAATGAAAATGCGCTCTATTAAGGATTTATCTCCCTCGGAACGGCATGTTGTTGATTATATTTTTAATAATCTTAATGAAGTATCTAATATCGGAATCGTGGAACTAGCACAAAAGTCATTTACTTCCACTTCTACGATTAGAAGATTATGTGCAAAATTGGACATTGATTCTTATATTGATTTTCGTTTGCAACTAGCTACTGATTTAAAATCGTATATGAAGGAATCAATTATTAAAGAAGCAGCGATTCCAATTAAAAAGCATGATTCAATGAAAGATATAATCAGAAAGGTATCCTATTTTAATGCTAAGTCGATAATTGATAGTAAAGATATTAATGATGAAGCAGTTTTTAATAAAGTAGTTGAACTGATGACTAAGGCCAAACATTGGGATTTTTATGGTGTTGGTCCATCTAATATTGTTGCGAAAGATGCCGCATTAAAATGTTTACGCTTAGGAATTGAGTCATCAGCTTTTGAGAACAATCTTGAAATGTTTATTAATGCCAAAGCTTCGGATTCGAACCGCCTTGCATTCCTAATATCATATACCGGTGAGACAGGAGATATATTAGGAGTCGCAAATGAATTAATGATTAGAAAAATACCATCTGTATCATTGACAGGTTTATCTGATAACCCTTTAATTAAATTATGCAATTACAATTTATTTGTCGATGCATCGGAACCTGCGGACCGGTTAGGTGCAATGTATTCACGTACATCAACGCTTAATGTGATTGACATTTTGTTTACTGCTTTTATTAATACCGATTACGAGAAATATATTAGAAAAGCAAATCAAACCTATGTTCCTAAAACATATATAAGTAGATAAAGAAAAGGTGAAAACATGATTAAAGGACTTAAAAATGTAAATATATTAACGCCACAAGGAATAATTAAAGGTGATATACATATTAAAGCTGAAAAGATTAATGAAATAACTGTGAATAGTACTTTTGAAGGATTAGAATTTTCTGAAGCAGTTTTGGTTGTACCAGGTTTTATTGATCAGCATATTCATGGAGCTAATGCTTCTGATACAATGGATGGAACTAAAGAGGCACTTATTAATATTTCACGTACGCTTCCTAAAGAAGGGACAACTAGTTTTTTGCCGACAACGATGACACAATCGGAACCCGCAATTAAAAAGGCTCTGGCTAGTGTTAAAGCCCTTAAAGAAAGTAAGGATTCAGATGGTGCAGAAGTGCTTGGTGTTCATCTAGAAGGTCCGTTTATTAATATTAATGCAAGTGGTGCACAGCCCAGGGAGTATATTGTAAATCCCACAATAGAACAGTTTGAAACATATCAAAAGGCAAGTGGAAACCTAATAAAACTAGTAACTATTGCCCCAGAAGTAGAGGGGGGTTTGGCTTTAATTGAATATTGTAAAAAGCATAATATTATTGCCTCAATCGGGCATACAAAAGCAAAATATCAAGATGTTTTAATCGCAATTAACAAGGGTGCTAGTTCAGTAACACATTGTTATAATGCGATGTCAGGGCTTCATCATCGTGATTTGGGTGTTGTGGGAGCAGCATTTTTACATAATGAATTAAATGCAGAAATCATTGTCGATGGTATTCATGTACATGAAAAAGCAGTTTCTTTACTATATAAAAACAAAAGTGCTGAAAATATAACCTTAGTAACCGATTCTTTAAGGGCTAAATGGTTAAATGATGGTGAATATGATTTAGGTGGGCAAATGGTTACTGTCAAAAATAATGAAGCGCGGTTAAAAGATGGGACATTAGCAGGTAGTACCCTTAAAATGATTGATGCTGTTAAAAATAGCATGAAATTCTTAAATATTGGTATCGAAGAAGCCGTCAGAATGGCAGCAACTAATCCAGCGATTAATTTAGGCGTTTATGATCGTAAAGGTAGTATTGAAGTTGGAAAAGATGCGGATTTAGTTGTTTTAAACAAAGATTATGATATAATAATGACGATAACTAGAGGTAAAATCGGATATCAAAAAGGAGTTTAATATGAAAATTAAAGTATTTCAAGACTATCAAACTTTAAGCATTAATGCCGCGAAAATGATTATTAATCAAGTAAAAGAAAATAAACAGTCGGTAATCGGTTTTGCGACAGGTAGTTCACCGTTAGGGATTTATCAAGAATTAATAAAAGATCATCAGGAAAACAAAACAACTTATCAAGAGCTTATTTCTTTTAACTTAGATGAATATTATGGTATTGATAAAGAACATAAGCAAAGTTATTATTATTTTATGCAAGAAAATTTATTTAAACATATCGATATTAATCACCAAAACATTAACTTTCCAAGTGGAAAAGCAACTGATATTAATAAAGAATGCGATTATTATAATCAAAAACTACGTAATAATCCCATTGATATCCAAATATTAGGGATTGGAGCAAATGGTCATATCGGTTTTAATGAACCCGGCACAGATATGGAGTCGATAACACATTATGTTAAACTTGATGAAAAAACTAGGCAAGATAATGCTCGCTTTTTTAACTCCATAGATGAAGTACCAGAATATGCGATTACAATGGGAATTAAAAATAT
>CALFRW010000070.1 GCA_937919135.1 uncultured Haloplasmataceae bacterium | reverse complement strand
TAAGTCTAGTATAATCATAAATTTTATGTCAAAAGTTGTTTAACCTACTAATTCGTTGTTATTCGACTTTATATTTAAGCTAAAATATAATATAATACTTTCTGGAGGTAGTAAAATGAAAAAGATATTGTTAACTGGTTTTGAACCATTTGCTGGTGAAGAAATCAATCCTTCTTGGGAAGTTGTAAAGGTTTTCAACTACAAAGAAATAAATGATTATCAAATAGTCACAAAACAATTACCGACAGTGTTTTATGATGCTAAAGATATATTAGTAAATTATATAAACGATATTAAACCTGTAATTGTAATCTGTTTTGGACAAGCTGGTGGAAGTAAAACAATCAGATTAGAAAGAGTGGCTATAAATCTTAATGATGCTAGAATTCCTGATAATAAAGGTAATCAACCTAAAGATGAAATAATTAATATTAATGGTGAAAATGCTTATTTTAGTTCCTTACCACTGCGTAAACTTCATGATTTATTAAATAATGAGAATATTCCAACATCAATTTCTCTATCTGCCGGTAGTTATGTCTGTAATCATGTTTTCTACCATTTAATGCATATTATTAAGGATTCTAATACTATTGGTGGCTTTATTCATATCCCTTATTTAGATATTCAAGTAAAAAATAAAAAAGCTACTTTTTCCCTAGATTTCACTACATTAAATAAAGCGATTGAAATAATCTTGAATACTATTACTAAAGAAAGCAACTAGCTTCTATAACTAGTTGCTTTTCATTTACTTTTTATTAGTAATTTTATTTATCGTATCTTTTGTTTTATCTACCACTGTTTTTCCAGTATCGACAATATTACGCCCTACTTTTTTTATTTGTCCAGCAGCATCACTTGCAAACTCTTCAATTTTATCTTTAGTTTTGCTCAATACATTTTTACCTTTAACTTGAAGATTGTTCTTAGCCTCAGATGATTCAACTCTTAGTTGATTACCTACATTATAATCAGGCGCAAATTCTTCATTTAATAACTCACTCCCTGTATTTGTGATTTCGTTATTAATATTAGGTGCATCCTGAGCAAATTCTTCTAAAGGAATATTAGAATCATTTAAAATATTTTGACCAGATCCTCTGATAGAATTTCCCATCTTTGGATTGTTTTGTGAAAAGTTTTCGATTGCTTCTGAATTACGATTTTTTATTTCTGTATTATCATAATAGGTCCGATTTTTATTTTTATTATCCATTTGCATGCCTCCTTTATTTAATAGTTTTTGCATTAATCTAAAACATATAATATGAAATTATTCCCTTTACTAGTTATTAGATGTAACAATTTTTACTTCACGCAATAAATTATAATATATAAAGGTGTGGAGGAATGTTATGGTAATAGATTTAGAAACTTTACGTAATGAAATAATCGGTAATAATACCTTTTTTAATACCCCATTTGGAAAAAGAATAATTACCTATGCAGATTATACTGCATCGGGAAAAACACTTCGTTTTATTGAAAATTATCTGCAAAAAGTGCAAGAATGCTATGCTAATACTCATACCATTGATAGTTTTTCTGGAAAAACAATGACAGGAATAGTCCAAAAAGCTGAAAAAAAAATCAAACAATTATTAGGAGCTAATAATAATAATTATTTAATCCCAGTCGGTTCTGGAGCAACAGGGGCGATTGCTAAATTATGTGATATTTTAGGATTATATATCTCACCCTGTTTGCGTATTCATATTAATAAGCTTCGAAATAATATTCGCGCTGAAGATATAAATAAAATCATTAATTATTTCCATCATATTAAACCGATAATCTTTGTTGGTCCTTATGAACATCATTCAAATTATCTAATTTGGAAAGAAAGTTTAGCTGAAGTAATTGAAATTAAACTAACTCAAGATATGGAATTTGACTATGATGATTTAATTAAAAAACTAAAACAGTATCCTAATCGTGTTAAAATGGGTTCATTTTCGGCTGCTTCTAACATTACAGGTGTATTAACAGATGTATATAAGGTTGCTGAAATCATGCATAATCATAATGGATTTGTCTTTTTTGATTTTGCTGCTAGTGCACCCTATATTGAAATCAATATGAATAAAAATAGAAAATCCTATTTTGACGCAATTTTTCTTTCACCACATAAATTTATTGGCGGTCCAGGATCATCAGGTTTGTTAGTTATTAATAAAAAACTCTATAGTAATCTTTATCCACCTACTATTTGTGGAGGGGGGACAGTTGAATTTGTCAGTCCATATTATTACGAATTTATTAAAGATGTTGAAGTAAGAGAAAATGCTGGTACACCCGGGATCCTCCAATTAATTAAAGCTGCATTAGTTTTAGAATTAAAAGCTCTTATCGGTTATGATAAAATAATCGAAATTGAAACTAGGATGCTTCATAAAGCTTTCAAAGAACTAAATAACGATGAAAAAATCATTATTTATGGACCAAAAGTTGTCAAAAAACGCATAAGTATTATATCATTTAATATTAAACATAAAAATAAATTACTTCATCACCGCTTTGTCAGTAAATTATTAAATGATCTTTTTGGAATTCAATCACGTGCAGGTTGTGCTTGTGCAGGGCCTTATGCCCATCGGTTGCTGGGGATAAATAAAGAAAAATCAAAACTATTAAACAGTGCATTAAAAGAAAATGAAGCTTTAAGACCTGGTTTTGTAAGAATAAATTTTCATTATTTAATGAGTGATGAAGAGGTAGAATTTATTATCGAAGCGATTAAATTTATTAGTAAATATGGATACTTATTCTTAACCCAATATACTGTTAACACTAAAACTGGAGAATGGACACATAACTACCTTTTAGATTATAATGACAGAGTTACTAATTTTGGACTTAAAGAATGCTTAGAATACATTGAACTTAAAAAAGAAAATCAGAATAATATTAATAAAACTTTAGAATATCGTAAATATCTTGATGAAGCTTATCATATCGCAAAAATTCTCAATAAAGTTAATAATTTAGAATATAAAAAATTTCATAATATTAAACATGAATTTTTACGCTGGTTTAACTTCATTTAAGACTCAATAAAAAAGGTGCATATTTTAAGAATAATATGCAGCTTTTTATAAAGATAAAACAATATCTAAACATATATTAGTTAATTTTTCTCTAACATCTGCTTTTTTTCGCCAGTTACGTGAATCCCAAACTGCTTTTGATAAATCATCTCCACCATAAATAATGGCTCCATACTCGATATCCCGAAACTGGCTTACCGCAAACATTGCTGCTTGTTCCATCTCCACAAGAAGACAAGCTTCAGCTTTTCTTAAATTAATTTTAGCTTCTGTTTCCCGGTAAAAAGCATCGGTTGTCCATGTTTTTCCAACTAAAAAATCAATATGGTTGTTTTCTAAATATCTTATTATCTGATTAACAACCAATTCATTAGCTTTAATTTCTCTACTTGGTTCGATATAGTGATAACTTAATCCTTCATCACGGATGGCGCTATCAACTACGACAAATCTACCAACAGTAACCTCAGGTCTTAAAACACCGGCTCCCCCACATAAAATAACTTTATTAATTCCTAATGCGATAAATTCTTCAAGAAAACCAGCACAAGCTGGTGCGCCTAATAACCCTTGAGTAATACAACAATCAAAATCGATATACTTATAGATAATGACATCCATCGTTTCTGAAGGTAGTGTTATTAGCGGGATAATTTTTTCTTCAGCTAGTAGTTTCGTAATTATTTCTTTAAAAAAACAAATCACTAAACGTTTAGGGACTTCTACATCAGTTTTAAAATGCGGCTCGATAAAAGCCTTTCGATCTGTATCAAATTCTAATATCGGGTATCCCCTTTTAATCATTATTATCACCTCTTATAATATATTAATTTTTTTTAAAACTTCAAAGGTTTTATAATCTTGGTAATTAGCCTTACACTTTAATTCATCTAAATGATATGGTAGTTCTATTTCTCCTGTTAAATTAATTAAAGCATAATTTTTAAATACAGTATCTTTATCAGTAATTAAGTTACTTCTAATAGATTCGGATTCAATCGAATCGATATTATGATAAATGTTTTCGATTGTATTGAACTTATTTAATAATTTAGCTGCCGTTTTTACGCCAACTTTACTAACTCCGATTAAATTATCACTTTTATCTCCTACAAGGGATTTTAATAGTGCTATTTTGTCTGGAGTTACACCAAAGTTTAAGACAACTTCTTTTTCAGTTAATCTTTTACTGTTTTTTCCCCGGTACTTAAAAATATTAACATTCTGATTTATTAACTGGAGAAAATCAGTATCATTTGATTGAATTAAAACCTTGATTTCATCTTGATAATGTTTTACATAACTTGCGATTAAATCGTCAGCTTCATAACCATCTGTTTCGTAGTATTTAATGTTAATATAATCTAAAGCTTTTAAGATTTGTGGATACTGAGAAAAGGGATTCTCAGAAATTGGCACCTGCGAATAATCGATCCGATTAGCTTTGTAGTTACTATTAATTTCTCTACGGTTACCACTATCTTCCCCGTCAAAAACGATTAATAAATAATCAGGATTATTTATTGTGAGTGATTTTAATAAGCCACCAATAAAACCAATTACTCCATGACAGCTCATTCCATCTTTTCCATATATTTTATTTGGCATTCCATAAAACATTTGAAATAATAAATTATGTCCATCTACTAATAATAGGCTTTGGCGCTTCATTTTATCATTACTCCCGACATATTGTTTTCCTGGTTAGTGGTAGGCACTCGATAATATCAGTAGCAATAAGCGCGTTTCCATATTTTTTATATGCTACATCACCTGCAGATGAATGGAGATAGACTCCTAACTTCGCTGCATCAAGTAGATCTAATCCTTGACCGATAAAACTAGTTATAATACCTGTTAAAACATCACCACTACCTGCAGTAGCCATGCCAGCATTGCCAAGATTACAAAAATATATTGCTGCTTTATTACCAATAATCGTACATGGTCCTTTTAAGATAACCGTAAAGCCATACATATCAATAAGGTATTTCACAGCTTCTAAGGGGTTTTGCTTAATAAGTTCGATCTCAGTATCTAATAGGAGGGCTATTTCACCAAGATGAGGAGTAATTATTACTTTATTTTCAATATTTATTTTATGTAATAGCTCTTTAAGGTAGAATATTCCATCAGCATCGATTACTAAAGGAATCTTCTCCTCAAGTAACTTATCTAACAACTCATAATAAATAGTTTCATTTCTTCCAAGCCCTGGTCCAAATGCGAGACTGTTTTTTGGCTTCAGTAATTTTATAAAGTCACTTATATTTTGATATGGAAAAACCATAAGTTCAGGATAGATATTATTAAGATAGTGATAATATTTATTATAGATACCAATACTTGATAATCCAATTCCACATCTAAGTGCTGCATAAGCAGATAATAATGGCGCTCCCGTCATACCGATATTTCCACCAATGACTAGTGAACTTCCATAATTATATTTATGAGTATTTTCTTTCCGTTTAGGTAAAAGTTTATCTACATCTAGTAATGTTAGGAGATACTTGTTTGACTTATTAGTATCTTGTAAAACACCAATATCAAGCACCTCTAACTTACCATGATAGTCTTTGGCATCATTTAAAAGGTTACCAATTTTATAGTTTTGGATGATAGCAGTAAAATTAGCCATAACTGCTATTTTCGCAATATTCCCACTACTTCCATAAATACCTGATGGTATATCAATACTGAAAACAAAATTTTTACTCTCATTGATTATTCTAATGCACTCATAGAAGATGCCTTTAACATCACGATCTAAGCCAATTCCAAAGATACCATCGACAATTACATTCGCTTTATTTACTAACTTATAAAATAACTTTATATCAGATTCACAAGTAATATTAATTATCGAGGTATTATTATTATTAATCCGGTTATATACTGAACGTGTTTCAGGTGTCAAATTGTTTAAATCTCCAATAACAACGATTTTAACATTAAAATTATCATTGATTAAATGTTCACTAACAACAAGCGCATCGCCACCATTATTTCCTAAACCAGCGACAATTAATATCTCAAAATTACTTTGTTCAATATTAACCTTTTCTTTTAAGCAGTTGAATAATTTTTTACCAGCAATTTCCATTAATTGTAAAGAGGATATTGCTTTTTTTTCACATGTATAATAATCTAATGTTTTCATTTCATTACAAGTTAGTACTTTTATCATAATGTTCAGCTCCACTTAAATATTAACTAAATTGTAACATATAACAAAAAGAAAACATAGTCCAGGCCTATGTTATCTTTGATAGTTTTTTGCTTGACTCATAAATAATTTATAATATAAGCTATCGGTCTTAGTCATTAAGTTCTTATGTGTATCGTAATCTGATATTGTGCCTCCATCAATAACGAGAATCTTATCACAAAAGACAGATGATGACATCCGATGCGAGATATAAATTGCGGTTTTATCTTGCACTAAATTATTAAAGTTTTGATAAATATCTGCTTCTGCAAGCGGGTCTAAAGCACTTGTTGGTTCATCAAGAATTACTAAGGATGAATCACGATAAAGTGCTCGTGCTATCGCTACTTTTTGTGATTCTCCGCCAGATAATTCAATACCACCTTCATCGTATGATTTAGTATATAAAGAGTTTATTCCATTAGGTAACGAAGCTAACTTTTCTTTTAAACCAACTTGATGCGCCACATTATAAGCAGCTTCTTCATCATTATCATTATTTATAATGTTTTCTTTGATTGTATATGCAAATAGTTTATAATCTTGAAAAACAGCACTTATTTGATTAATGTAAGATTCAAATTCATAATCATAGATCGAGGTTCCATTTATATAGATATTACCTTTAGTAGGTTTATATAAACGACAGAGTAATTTAACCAGGGTCGTTTTACCAGCTCCATTTAAACCAACAATTGATATTTTTTCACCACGACTAATTTTAAAAGTGATATCGTTTAAGATTATTTCTTTGCTCCGAGGATATGAGAAGGTTACATGTTCAAACTCAATTGTTTCAACTTTATTTGTAAAAGGAATTTGTTTTCCTGTTTCTCTTTCTTCTTTTAACTCAATTAATTCGACAAAAGGTGTTAAAAAGTGAATTGTTTGGAGATAATTTAGTCCAACATCAATTAACCTTGTCACAGATGTTGAAAAAGTTAGCGCAGTTGAAATATAAAGCGAAAAACTACTAATCGGTAATTTATTTACAATCGTTTTAATCGCAACTAATGAATAAACAAAAGCCATTTCGATATACTTAATTATTTCCATTATAGTAGCAATAATTCCCATTTTAACTAACAACCTTTTAAAATAAAGCATCGTTTCTGAACCAAGGTATGAAAATTTATTTAATAAAAGTTTTCCGATGGAGTACATGCGATAATCTTTAGCTTTTTTTTCATCTAGTAAGCTAGTTAAATAATAGCCATACTTTCGATTTATCGTGATTATCTCACCATAAAATTTTTTTTGGGTTCTTAATGATGTTGAAATCATAAGTACATGTAAAATAACCGCAACAATTAAAATAATAACCAGTAAATAATCAAATAACAACATAATCGTAAATAAGCCTAATAATGTAATAATTAATTGTAGTAATTCTGCAACGGAATTAAGAAAGCGAGAAATTGCACTTTGATTTTCAAGCGCAAATTTTGCTCTTTCTTTTAAATCTAAATAATATGGATCTTCTAAATAAAAGAAAGGAACTTTCATTAATTTTGCTGTTATTTTACGATGAATCGCTTCATTCATCGCCTTTTCTTCAACCTCAAGCAAGCGGTTAAATAGTTTGGTGAGAAAATTAAAGCTTAAATTAATTAAAATTATTATCAGTCCAACCATTAGAGATGTTTTATAATCGGCTTTTTCTAAAGTTCCGATAACAATCGATAAAGAATAAGCATTAAAAATCGTTAGTGCTGAAGTAATAATTGCTTTAAATATTACGACATAAAAATATGGTTTATAAGCAGAATAAGCGAAGCTAATAAATTTTCTAAAGATGTGATTAGGTTTATTCATTATCGTCTACCCCCTCTTGGTAATACTTACCTTGGGTTTTAAACATCTGATAGTAGATAGCTTTTTTTTCCATAAGTTCTTCATGATTACCATATTCACTTAAACCTGCTTCAGTAAATAAAGCGATTTTGTCACAAAATTTTGTTGATGATAAACGATGAGAAATAAAAATTGTTGTTTTTGACTTAACCAAATCATTAAAGGATTGATATATTTCTGCTTCGGCTAAAGCATCTAAATTAGCAGTTGGTTCATCTAATATAACAACATTTCCTTCTTTATATAATGCTCTAGCTATCGCAAGCTTTTGATTTTGACCTCCAGAGAGTTCAACTCCATTTTCATCAATCACTTTTAATAATTGAGTATCGTAACCATTTGGCAAGGATTCAATCTTCTTTTTAAGACCAACTTGAGCCAAACAATGGATTCCCCTATTCCTAGCTTCTTCACCGGTATCAGTTCCAATAATATTTTCGATTACTGAACAGGCATATATATATACCTCTTGAAAAACCGCAGAAAACATTTTTTGATACTCTTTTTGATCAAAGGCTTTTATATTGATACCATTTAGTAAGATTGCTCCTTCATTAACATCAAATAAACCCGTTATTAATTTTACAATTGTGGATTTACCTGCACCATTTACGCCAACGATCGCAAGTTTTTCACCTTTACTTATCTTAAAGTTAAAATCTTTTAATATCCATTTATCAGTATGGGGATATTTAAATGAAACATTTTTAAACTCAATCTCAATCGCTTCATTTTTTGGAAGCGCTGTTTTTTCTCCTTTTAAGGAATAAAATGATTTATCATCCATAAACTTAAAATAATTTATACTATATTTAGCATCAACGCTTAAACTTGATAGGTTCGTCGTAAATGAACGTAAAGCAGTTGATAGTGCAATAATTGCACTTATATATAAAGCCACTTCACCAATTGTTAGAACATTAGCGTAATAACCTTTAATTATAAAAAAATATGCTAAACCATCTTGTATTAAAAGCATAATTAATTCAAATAGCCCTAATAAAAACTTCCGTCTCGCAATATCTTTTAACACAGTAAGATAGTTATAAGATTTCTTTTTATAATCAGTTAATAATTTCGTTTGTAAATTATACACTCTTATTTCTTTTCCATATGTGAAATCATAACAAGTATTATAAAAATAATTTTTTTGCCGGTAAGCTTTAGCTTCATCTTCTTTACGTTTATCAACATACCTTGCAATACCTTTATTTACGATTGCTGTGATTAACCCCCCAATTAAAGCTGCGATAAATATTACAGGCTGAAAAATGCCAATAAGTATACAATATAGAATAATTGAAAAACCAATCGGTAATAATTTAAATATACTATGATAAACATTCTCGAATCCCATATTATTACCATTTAAAGCTGAGATTGATACTTCAGCGTTGTCTCTAAAACGGGAATCTTCTAAATTAGCATAGTCAATTTCTTGATATTTTAGGTTTAGGATATCAAACTCTTTAAGTCTAAGCCCCATAAAAAAGCCTTCATCAAAATGATTACAGATAACCACAATAATACCACAAAATAAAGATATGCTAGTCAGAATAACAATCGTATTAATAATTGTTTCTTGATCTGTGTTTAACGTCAGATAATCAATAATAATCCGCGGGGTAAAAACAGCTATTAAAGGTAATACACCAGCACAAACCATATTAATCAACATAATTAAAAAAACGTATGACTTTTGATTTTGTTTAATAATTGATAATTGTCTTTTTACTACTCCCCAGGTAGTTAGATTCTG
>CALFRW010000069.1 GCA_937919135.1 uncultured Haloplasmataceae bacterium | reverse complement strand
CTTATCCTACTTTTATTAATTTAAACAATAATTAGTATTGCATATCGTTGTGTGGTTGTGATTTCAAAAATGTAAAATATAACAGATTAAATATTTCAAATAAATAAGGGATTCCCTCGTTGAGTAAATCATACAATTACTAAACTGATGATATCAACGTTGGGAAACCCTTAGTTAAATAATCTTTTCTCTAAATCCTGACAGGAGGGGGGATTCAAATCTCTACAACGATACTCCTGTGGACCGCGCCAGACCTTCGTGTGAATTTTCGCGGAATTAGTTAGGGGGGGTAGTAAAAAAGTATAAAAATATTGTGGTGACATCTAAAATAGGTTTTAATGGTTTTTGCGGTGTTTTTCATTTCGTCTTTTTGTTTAGGTTTTGGCTATAAAATAGCCTTAATATATCGATTACCTACACCAAGAATCATACACAATTTCTTTATTTATACTCGGTAAAGTTTAGTGAGTATAATTGAAGAGCCGGATGAGGGAAAACTTCACGTCCGGTTCTGTGAGGATTGAGCACTAAGTACAGTTAACACAGAGTAATGTGGAAAAGTGACTCTTTTACTCGATAATCCTAATCGTGTCAAAAATAAAATCCTGATTAACTGTGTAATTAATCAGGGTTATATGGTTTAAGTCTGTTTTTTTTACTAAATAACCAGGCAATTCTGGAAACTCTATTTTCAAATGCTTAAATTATCAGTTACTTCTTGAAGTAATACAGGAATATTAAGTTTTTGTGGACATTTTAATAAGCATTCTTGACATTCAATACAATTAAGTGATTTTTCTTCTTCTTGTAAGAAATTATTATAAGAATATTTTCCAGAAGCTAGATTATTAAACATATAAGCATCGTTATAGATTTTAAAGTTTCTGGGAATATTTACTTTATTAGGACAAGGCATACAATAGTTACATGCAGTACAGGCAACTTTAATGCGATTATTGATCATATTCCTTACATTATCAATAGTGGTTAATTCTTCTTTATTTAACGGTTCAATGGCTTCAAATATTTTGATGTTTTCTACTACTTGTTCTAAGGTTGACATACCACTTAAAATAAGTTTAACACCAGGTAATGTATGTACCCAACGGAAAGCCCATTTTGCACTACTATCATTAGGATGGACTTTTTGAAATTCATTCATAATATCAGGAGCAAGTGTTGTTAAGTTACCTCCTTTTAATGGTTCCATGACCCATACAGGAATATTTCTTTTTGCCATTAACTCGTATCCTTCAATTCCTTGTTGTTTTTTATAATCGATGTAGTTTATCTGTTGGAGACAGAAATCCCAATCATAGCTTGTACCGATTTTTTGATAGGTTTCTTTATCATCATGATAAGAAAATCCAATATATTTTACTTTTCCCTTAGCCTTTATTGTTTCAAAAAACTTGAATACATTATGTTTTAAGGCAATTTCCCAGCGTTCTTTATTTAAAGCGTGTAAAAGATAAAAATCAAGATAATCGACTTGAAGCTTTGCTAATTGCTCGTCAAGGAAGTTTTCAAAGTCCTCATATTTTTTGACTTTCCAAATTGGTAGTTTGGTTGATACGGTAAAGCTATCCCGAGGTAACTTTTTCAAAAAAGTACCTAATAATGTTTCGCTTTCACCATCATGATATGGATATGCAGTATCAAAATGGTTAACGCCATGAGAATAGGCATATTCCAACATTTTCATTGTTTGTTCATAATCAATTTTACCTGATTTGGTTGGGAAGCGCATGCACCCAAATCCTAGTAATGAATTGGTGACATCAGGTTTCATTTGGACAGTTTTCAATTTAAATCTCCCCTTTATAATTTATTTATTTCTGAGATAATTATCCTTTTAAGGCATACCTTACCACAAGAAAGTTTAACGGAATCGCGATTATATAGACCGGTAGTGGAGCATAATTTTTTGCGATACCGATAAAGATAAAAATATTTAATAAAATTAATTGATTAAGATAATTAATAAGATGAGCTAAGAGAAATTTTAGTGTACTTTTTGGGACAATTTTTTGCTTAAAAGTAAATAAATGTGATAATAAAAGATTAAATACAAGGCTTACTAAGTAAGCAATGGTAAAAGCAATATTTTCATCAATATAATTGATAAAGATATTATAAATCAGATAATTAATCCCTGTTGCTAAAACTCCCACAAGGACAAACTTACAAAATTCCTCAAGCTGATGCTTTTTGATAAACCTTTTAATATATTTTAACATTTTTGAACCTCATTTTAATAAATAACAGTACTCCAAAAACCGTGAATGATGCTAAAGAAACATTAATTCCCCGCTTTAAATATGGCGTTTCATACTTTAATTCTACAGTATGACTGCCAGCCTCATTAATTATAAAACTAATTTGACCATTGTAAGATGGAAAGAATTCAACCTTTTTACCGTCTAAATATACTTCCCAACCTTTGGCATAGCCCACTTTATAAGTCATTATTATCGGCTGATCATTATCCACTTTAGAGGTGATATAATCCTTAGCAATTTTAACATCATGGGTAGAATATTTTTTTATCTGTTCGCTACTTTTTTGTAAGAATGCTTTATTTAATATATATAAACCTGAGCTGCCTTCCATTAAAACACTTTTAATACCTGTATCAGGCACAAAACAGAACTTATTGAAACAACGTTGAATATTTCCCTCATAATCAACAGCGAAGACATTACTTACTCTATTGTTAAGCATTACAACGTCTGCATCTTCTTTTTCGACATTTATATAGTATTCATTTAAATCAGCATCTAAATGAGGCAGTTTTCGCGGTGGAAAGATTGCACTGTTAACACTTTCTCGGGCACTGTGGTAAGTATTTGTCGTGTGTTCAAAACCATTTTCTTTAAGAAGATTAATTATTAATTCATCTTTGACATAAAGTGAATCTAACCATAAATAATCAAAATGTGCTGGAAATTTTAAGTCATAAAAAGTTGTAAATCCATTCCCTAATGAAAACTCGGTTTCATGTTCATAGATACTGATGTAAGAATCGAATCTATCGATATTTTTTTGTTTGATTAGTGTACTTTGAGGGTCATTCATTGCATTTTTAATTTTGGACGTTTGTGAATTCGAGACAATTGTATATTTTGGATCAGTATAGTAATAAAAATAATAAGGCATATTCATCGCATTCAGTGATCTAGAGGGGTCGTGACTATAATAATTAAAATAAGGGTTAATTAATGAATGAAAAATATTGTAATTATTATAGACAGGAAAATCATATAAGTAAGCCATATCTTGTAATTTATTAGTGCTTTTTTCATTATCAATAAAAAGAAAATCAATTAGTGTATAATATTCATCAAGTGGTAGATCTTTCATTACCTTATTTACTTCTTTACCATAGCTATCTGCAAGCTTAACATCTCTAGTAAAATCTGGTGACACACAGAGGGCAAAGATTAAACCAATACCAATAATTCTTTCCATGATTAAAACTATATGAAGACGGGTATTTCTATTTAGAATTAAGAAAATGAGGATTAAGGTTATATAGAAGATTAGCATTGTAATTGCGACACCTTTATCAGAATCGGTAAAAACATTAGGTGCTACTTCATGAAGTTCAATATATTCAGCGATAAACTTCTGATTAAAAATAATACTATAAATAATATAGCCACAGCTAATTACTAAAAAGCCTAAGAATAAGGACTTATTAAATAACTGATATTCAATAATAAATGCAAGGTTAATAATAAGTAAAACACCATAAAAAATAAGCCACCTCTGATAAGGTCCTGAGTTTAGTGAAAAAAGGTAAGAAGTAAAAGGGATAAACATCATTATTGTCGCGATAAAGGTCGTAATTTTTAGGGTTGTAAAAATTTTTAGTTGGTTATTATTTAATTTCTGTTTTACTAAAGCACGGGGATAAATTATTAAATAAAATAAACTAAAAGAAACCATAATGCTTGAATAGATAATAATATGATTTGTGGTTAACCAGTAATTAGCATCATTATCATAGAAAAAGCCACTGTACATATAAAGATTAGGTACTAACATTTTAAAGATAATTTTTAGATTTATCATCGGACTATTTCGGAGATCGATAGTCTTAAAAATATCTAAAAAGATCATGTGAAATTCGTTTTGACTTAATTCCATCCGCGGTTCATTTTGCATTAGTCCGAGAAATGTTGGCATAAAGAAAAACGCCGCCATACCAAGTCCTAGTAAATAAAAGGCAATACTTTTACATAAAAAGCCAGCACTTTTTAAATAGGGCTTATATGATAAGATATTTCTTTTAGTAAAGTAATGAAAAATTATTCTTCCAAATAATGCTAGGGCCATAAATAAAGATAGGTTCCAAGCCCAGTAATAATTAAATAAGAAAATTTGAAAGATAACGAGTGAAAAAATGAGAAAGTTCTTTTTTTGAATCATTAATTCAATCGCGATAAGGATCAGCGGAATATATATTATTAACCCAGTGTAAGATGGGAAAACATTTTGGGCAAAAAATAAATCAGCTGTACCATATAAAACCGACATAAAAAGAATCGTTTTATGATTTAATTGGTACAGTTTTAATAAATAACTAAAACATGCGGTTCCAATCAAGATTTTAAATAGAAACGATAACCACATTAAATGACTATAAGGTAAAAAAGGTAATAAAAAGAAAGGTAAGAGTGTTATATCAAGAGGAATATAATAAAAGTTAGCAAAATAATCATAACCGATTCCATTTCGAAAGTCCCAAGTTGAAAAGTTAAAGTCCATTACCCGGTTGCGGAAATCAAAAACAATTGTTGAAAACTGATAGAGGTGATCTAATTGAAAAAAAACCGTTTTGTTTAAAACTAAAATCAAAAACGTAAATGGAAGGTAAAATAAAAAGACATATAATAAACCGAGTTTTAATGTTTTTTTAAATGTTGATGTATCGGTTAAGTATTTTATTGTGGTTTGATATTTTTGCTGCTTCTTAAGATTATTAAAAAACTGTTGAACCTTAGCGATCATTTTAATTCCTCCGTGATAATGTTAAAATAATTATAACATTGATAAAATATTCAGTAAAGATATCATGGTTAAATATAGCTTACAATTTTAATCTATCCATGTTATAATAAGGAAAATTAATGTGTGGTGATATTATGTTAGAAAAGTTGTCTATTGTCGTCCCTTGTTTTAATGAAGAGAAGATGGTTCCGTGTTTTTATCAAGAGACGTTAATATATATAAAAGAATTGGCAATAAATTATGAAATAATTTTTGTTAATGATGGTTCAAGTGATAATACTTGGAATGAGATTATAAAACTAAATACGCTTGACAATAATATTCGGGCAATAAACTTTTCACGTAATTTTGGCAAAGAAGCAGCAATGTTAGCGGGAATTAGAAGTGCTAAAGGTGACTATGTTGTTGTTATGGACTGCGATTTACAACATCCACCATATTTACTTCCGAAAATGTATTACTTACTAAAAAAGGAAGCTTATGATGCTGTTGGTGCTTATCGTTTAGGAAGAACAAATAATAAAAGAAATGAATCATTTTTACGCATCCTATATGCGAAAATATTTTATAAGTTTATTAATAAAATGAGTAATATTAATATTAAAACTAATGCGACAGATTATCGGATGATGAAAAGAAGGGTCGTTAACGCTTTATTAGAAATAAATGAATATAATCGTTTTTCTAAAGGCTTATTTGAATGGGTTGGTTTTAGAACAACATATGTTGGTTATGAAGATGTAAAACGCACCCAAGGTAAAAGCTCTTGGAGCTTTATCAAATTACTTAATTATGCTCTTGAAGGCATAACATCATTTTCTACGGTACCGCTTAAACTTTCAGGCCTATTAGGACTTTTATGTGCCTCCATGTCATTCTTGTATATGGCATATGTTATTATTGATCGGATATTTCGTGGTACTGAAGTATCTGGTTGGGCAACAACGGTGTCTTTAATTCTCTTTTTAGGTGGAATAATGTTAATTTCTTTAGGATTATTAGGAGAATATATCGGTAGAATATATAATGAAGTAAAAAAACGACCGCTATATATAATTGATGAGATTATTAATAATGAAGAGGATCAAGATGATAAATAATACAAAATATATTGCCCATCGAGGTTTAAGTGGCCTAGCTCCTGAAAACAGCAGTGAAGCTTTTACGCTCGCGGGAATTCATCAATATTATGGGACTGAATGTGATATTCATGTTACTAAAGATGGTGAATTTGTGGTATTTCATGATTCTTCACTAGAAAGAATGACAGGAGTTAAGGGATTAATAAAAGAATTAACTGCAAGCGAAATCAGACAATTATCCCTGATTTCAGGAAAGGGGATTAAGAATTATCCCCCTGTTTTGATTCCCTTTTTGAGTGAGTACCTAGATATTTGCCTTAAATATAATATGGTTCCTGTGATTGAAATTAAGTCAGTTAGGTCGTTAAATGATCTGAATCGACTGTTACAATTATTAAACGCTAAGTCTTTATTATATAAGGCACAGATTATATCATTTAATTTAGAATATTTAATCTATTTACGTAATAAAGATCCAAAATTGGTAATCTTTTACTTAGTAGATGTAGTAAATAATGCTGCGCTTAATTTGTGTAAAACATATTTTATGGGCATTAATGCCAATTGTCAGAAACTTACTAAGAAGCAGATTATTAATTGTCATAGTAATAATATTTTAGTAAATACATATACTGTTGATAATCTTGAACTAGCAAAGTATTTAAGCGATGCTGGTATTGATTTTATCACGACAAATATTTTAAAAGACAATCATTGATTGTCTTTTATGATGATTATTTTTTTATTATCAGGAGCAAAAAGTTTTATTAAATAACATGCTTCTAAATGAAAGTTTAGCGGATTAATTGCTAATTTATGAACAAAAGTATAGCGAAACAGGAAGTCCAAGCTATAGTTTTGGAGCGAGTTAAAAATGTGATGTTTTTCAGCTTTGTTAACATTAGGCTGAAACCATATTTTTGGTCGTGTTTTAGCATTATGTAAATAGTCATAAATTAATAACTGTTCCACAATTGGAACATTAATAAAAGCTAATAATCTTTCACATAAATCATAGATTTGATAACCTAACTTCATGTAATGTTTAAGATAAAATTCACCAAATTGTTCAAAAAAGAGATAGTTATCGTCGGGATAATAATTATCAAGGATGTATTTTAGTGTTGTATCAAAACGGTGTGAGTTATAATACTTTTCTAAGATTTCCTCAGCGGAACGAATTAAATTAAGTTCTGAGGCAGTTATCACATCATTAGCGATTACCTCATAAGGTGCATGGTGTTGAAAAGTATAATGATATTGTTCTGCATCTTTCCGTAATTTTGTTCCCCGTAATAGTTTTAAAAACCCAAGTTGTAATTCTTCGGGACGAAGTTCAAAAACATCATTAAATGTTTTTTTAAAGGATTGATAGTTTTCTTTTGGTAGTCCTGCAATTAAATCCAAATGGAGGATGATTTTCCCCCCTTTTTGGATTTTTTGGATATTAGCTTTAAGTTTAGCAAAGTTTTGTTTTCTTAAAACTAATTTATTAGTATTATCATTTGTCGATTGGATACCAATTTCAAAGCGAATTAAACCTTTAGGAGCATGTTGATTTAAAAAATCAATGATTTCGGAATCTAATAATTCACCAGTAATTTCAAATTGAAATACACAGCCTGGTAGATGATTATCGATAATAAAAGTAAACATATCTAAAGCAAAATCTTTTCGTAAATTAAATGTTCGGTCTAGGAATTTAAAGATTTTCCCACCATTTTTCATTAAATAGCTTATTTCTGATTTGATATTCGCAAAATAGCGGACATTTTTTTCTAAAGAAGCAAGGCAATAGCTACAATGATATGGACAACCCCGACTTGACTCAATATATTGAATTCGGTGTTTTAACTCTGGAAGATCTACTTCAAGCCGGTAGGGTGAAGGAAGGGTATTTAAATCAATAAAGTAAGTATTTTCATTGGTATGGACTTTATTGTTATCACAGAAGTGGAGTTGGGGTATATTATTTAATGATTTGTTTTCTAGAAGGGCATATAAGAGTTGTTTGAAGGGGTACTCCCCCTCACCAGTAATAATAAAATCAACTGGTAAATCATTAAACCAATGTTTAACATCATATACTTCTGGCCCTCCAAGGAGGATTTTTGCTTTTGTTTTCGTTTTAAGTTGGGTTATGATTTCGCTAATAATTTCGATATTCCATATATAGCAACTAAACCCAATTAAATCAGGTTTGAAACTTAGAATCTGGGTAATAATATAATCAATTTCATTTTTAATGGTAAATTCTACAAACTCTACGTCGAAACTATTATTGGTATAAGTATAAAGATAGCGAAGTGCTAGGTTGGTATGAATATATTTAGCATTAATACCAATTAAAATTGTTTTCATGTTATCATCCGTTTCTTAAGGTAATTTATTAAAAAATGAGAAAAGATATTCAAAAATAACCTATAATTTGATATAATTGTATATTGAAACCAGTAAAAAGTAAACCGCTAACGTTTTTAATTAGAAAAGGTGAGAAAAATGAAAAAAGTAATTTTATATGTAAAAAAGATCATTGCTTTTCTAATGTTTGTGTTAGAAAGTTGTATAACAGCGGTAAGTGAAGATTTACAATTACTAACATTTTTGTTTGTAGTTACTGTCCCAGATATTATTATAAAGATCAGAACAGAGATGCCAATTTTTAATCTTCGTTCTTTGCTTTTTAATTTTGCTTGGTTTTGTTTAATTGTCGCCTTAAGTTATAATTACAAAACGAAGCGCTCGCGGACAGTTTATTTAAGCATTATGACCGTAATTGTTTATCTACTTACATATAGTAATTTATTGTATTATCAATTTTATGAAGATTTTCTTTCGTTATCATTAATTAAACAACTAGGTTTATTTTTTGATGTTGCTGATGCAACAGCCGTTAAAATCTCAGCTTTTGATTTTTATTATTGGTTGTTGTTTGCTTTAATCTTTATTTTATTAATTATTGTATCGAGATTATTTAAACGCGAACATCAAAATTTAGAAACCCGAAATTTTAATCGCTTAAATTTTTTACGCTTAGCATTATTTGCCTTTATAACAGGGATCCTAATGTTAGCACCCGCAAATTATTCACAAGCACAGAAATTTTGGAATCGACCAATAGTTGTTCAAGATTTTGGTTTGTTTAATTATCATATCCTTGATATATATCAATCGCTTGGTGTCTTTATTAATCATACACCAAGTGAAGAGGAATATACAGAGTTTTTAGCATACATCAGTGAACGCAATGGCGAAAAGATTGAAAATGAATATACGAATATTTTACAGGGTAAAAACATCATTGTCATACATGCAGAAAGTATTGAAAACTTTTTGATTAACCAAAAAGTATATGACGTTGAAGGTAATTTAATAGAAATTACGCCAAATATCAATCGTTTAGCGAATGAGGGTTTATATTTTAGTAATTTTTACTCGCAACAGAGTATTGGTACAAGTGCTGATAGTGAATTTGTCTTTAATACGTCATTACTCCCTGTTAATAATGGGACAATATTTATGACACATTTTGACCATAAATATGTTACAACACAAAGTTTGCTTAAAGAACAGGGTTATCAAACCTTGTATATGCATGGTAATAATGGTTCCTTTTGGAATCGAAATACAATGTATCCAATACTTGGTTATGATACTTTTTATGATAAAAAAGCTTATGAATTTGATGAAGAGCAAGAAATCGGGTTAGGTATCAATGATGATTTATTTTTTCAACAATCAATTGAATATTTGGCTCAAACTGAAGCACCTTATTGGGCTACCCTGATAACATTAACCAATCATACACCATGGGCTGAAATAGATAAATATATCACTAAAGACGAAATGGATGTTGTGGAACCAGCAATTGATTGTGCCACCTTAGATTTATATGATCCTAATGGAGAAAAAGATGCTACAACATGTAGATACTTAAAATCAGCTCGTTATTCTGATTGGGCATTAGGCAGGTTTCTCGATGAACTTGAAGATCGCGGAATGTTAGATAATACTGCGATTGTGCTTTATGGAGATCATCCTGCAAAATTACCGCTTGATGAAATGGAATTATTTTATGAAGCTGTAGGATTATATGAAGATATGGAAATGTCTAGTTTGCAATATGCAACTTTAGCTCATGTACCATTTATTATCTGGGATAAGGCTATTGAGCACAGAGAAGTTGATACGATTATGGCTGAATATGATGCTGGTCCAACTTTACAAAACATGTTGGGAATAAAAAATATCTATGCCTTAGGTAATGATATCTTTTCGGTAGAGAATAATATCGTCCCGTTTATTAATGGGAACTGGACTGATGGAATTATTTATTATTCGTATCGCGATGAGAAATACCATATTATTGATGAAGAGTTATACCCAGAAGAATTGATTGAAAAAATGATATTAGAAGATGATTATATTAATAAACAAATGGATACAGTTATCGAATTAATTAATGTCTCTAATATGATTAATAAATATGATTTAATCTATTTTCATGAACAAAAATTAAAAAAAGAAAGAGGTTAAGGTAATAATGGATGATTTACGACAAATAATCGATTCCAATACCTTTTCACGGATGCTTAAGCGGATGGCACATGAAATATTGGAGCACAATAATGGTACTGATAATTTAGTGATTATTGGGATTATGACTAAGGGTACTTATATTGCCAAAAGAATTCAAGAAAATATTCATAGTATTGAGGGTGTTACATTAGCGATTGGTGAACTTGATATCACATCCTTTAGAGATGATGGTGCTAAAAGAGCTGTTAATAATTCTAATATTGGTTTTAGTCTTGAAAATAAAAAAGTAATCTTAGTGGATGATGTGTTATATACTGGTCGTTCTGTACGTGCTGCCTTAGATGCGATTTTGCATTATGGTAGACCAATGGAAATTCAACTTGCAACATTAATTGATCGAGGACATCGTGAACTACCGATTAGAAGCGACTATGTTGGTAAAAATATTCCGACATCACGAAAAGAACTCGTCCTTGTAACTTTAAAAGAAAAAGGTCAAGAAGATGGTGTGTATATAAAACGAATTGAGAATTAAAAAATACACATTTAAAGATGTGTATTTTTTAACTATATAATTAAAGAAGGAGAAAGAAAATGAAATTTGATAAAGCTTATTTTTACAATTTAGCCAAGGATTTATTAACAACACCTAGTCCAAGTGGATATTGTCATCAGATTATCAATAAAATCGAAGCTTATGCTCAGAAATTGAATTTAACTTGTGAAAGAACAAAAAAAGGGAATGTTGTTATTACTTTTAGGGGGAAAAGCGAAGATTATTGTGTTGGATTATCAGCGCATGTAGATACCTTAGGGCTTATGGTGCGTTCGATTAATAGTGATGGCACCTTAAGTATTACAACAATTGGAGGTAATCAACTAAATTCTTTAATTGGGGAATATTGTACAATCTTTACTCGGGATGATAAAAATTATTCAGGAACAATCCTAACTACTTCATATTCATCACATGTGTACGATGACACTAGTAAAAAGGGTGCTAATCTTAATGATTTTATGATTAGAATCGATGAACCTGTAAAGTCAAATAAAGACACTTTAGCGCTTGGAATTCAAAATGGTGATTTTGTCGCAATTGACCCGAAAACAACTATTATCAATGATTTTATTAAATCAAGACATTTAGATGATAAAATATCGGTAGCAATTATTTTTACGGTATTTAAAATGTTTATTGAAAATAATATTATCCCTAATAAAACAATTAAGTTTATTGTTTCAACTTATGAAGAAGTCGGTCATGGTGCGAGTCACATTCCTCTAGAAATTGATGAATTAATTGCGGTCGATATGGGGTGCATCGGAAAAGACTTAGCTTGTACAGAGTATGATGTATCGATTTGTGCTAAGGATTCTAGTGGCCCATATGATTATTTAATGACTAGTAAATTAGTTGAGATAGCTAAACAAGAAAAAATAAATTTTGCGGTTGATATCTATCCATATTATGGTAGTGATGCTTCAGCAGCACTACGAGGAGGAAATAATATTAAAGCTGCCTTAATCGGACCAGGAGTTCATGCTTCACATGGTATGGAAAGAACTCATTTAGATGGATGTCTATCAACGATGAAATTATTAGCAAAGTATTTAATTTGAGTTTCCTTAATAATTCATAAAGTGTAACTAAATATGAGGAAAAAATCACTAAAATTTGGTATAATTTAATTAAAAGAAAATTATACTAAGGATTTATATGAAATTAAAAGGGATAAAGTCATAGGTTTTAGTTTTTACTAAGCGTCTTTGCGGTTTAGTCTGGTAAACATAATTTACTAATTTATGTATTTATCTGATTTTATAAAATATATGGTAGGGGAAGGTAAGAAAATGAATATTGTAGGGACTGTTATTAATGGGTATTTGTTCGAAGAAACACTAGGCAGTGGAAGCTTTGGGGCTGTATACCGAGTTTCGAAAGAGGGAAATATATATGCTGCAAAAGTTCTTGTGGAAACTTATATTCTTGAAGAGTTTAAAAATGAAGAAAATCGGATAACAAGAGAAATCGAAATCCTTAAGAAAGTTCAAGGAAATAATTTAATAAAGTACCAAGATGATTTCTTTTTTGAAAATAAATTTGGTATAAAAGAATATGTTATTGTAATGGAATACTTTGATGGTGATACTTTAAGAAATTATCTGAAAAATGATGTAGAGTTGGATGCGTTAGTTGAAGTTTTTATTAAGGTATTAGAAGGTGTTAAAGAACTGCATAATACTATTATAGATGGCGAGGGGATAATTCATAGAGATTTGAAACCAGATAATATAATGATAGATTCAAAGCGTAATATAAAAATTATAGATTATGGTTTAAGCAAGATTATCGATTTTTCATCTATTACATCTACAGGAACACAAATAGGGTCACCGTTATATATGTCACCTGAGCAAATAAAAGATAGTAAACGTATTGACTATAGGGCAGACATATACGCTTTAGGAATCATTTTATATGAAATGTTAACAAAGAATATTCCATACAAGGCGGTGACTTTACCAGAATTATTATTAAAAATACTAAATGAACCAATTATACCTCCAAAACTTTATAATGCTAATATAAGCGATGAATTAGAGAAAATTATATTTAAAGCAACATCTAAGGAACCATTTGCTCGGTACCAGACGGTGGATGAATTTATTAGTTCATTTGAAAGAAAGGATATGCAAGATGAACTTGTTACTTTAGGGAAATATTATGCGTGGGTATATAAGGAAAAAGATGTTACTATTCAATTTGAAAAGGAAAATGAAGTGGATATTATATATCCAATTCATTTGAGAAACTGGACGAAAGGGTTATACCGGCATTTTGGTGACAATAATTTTAAAAACGTCATAATAGATCCTTCTACTCAAAGATTATCATATATAGCATTCGGAGGAACTAAAGGATTGGTGGAATTGCCATATGCACCATCAAAGGGAGTTATTTCATTAGAATATTTACAAAATCCACAAAAACGAAAAGACTACATAATGAAATGGTACAATACTGTTTCAATAGGTCAAAAGATAATTTTACCATATCATTATATAAGCAATACCGATTATACGGTCGATAAAATTGAAGATTGGATAAAAATGAATATTCAATTGATTGATGAAAGTGCTAAAGTGGTTGACGATGAAAAAGAAAAATATGCAATGATTTCGATTAATTTAAGTCATCTTGTGTTTGAAGCAAACAAAATATTATCATATTTTGTGCATGCTGATGTTGATGGTTTTATAGTTCAAGTATCTGATATGAAACAATTGAATGAGCAATCATTAGATAGCTATATAGATTTTATGATTAATTTACAAAAGTATACAAACAAACCTGTTATAGCATTAAAGGTACCAATTCCATTGGGTCTTGCATTAATTGCGAAAGGAATACATGGATTTTCACTAGGTTTAGCCAGTATAGATTACTTTGATGAACAATATATTAAAGAAGAGAAAGATGCTTATTACACATATTCAAAGTTTTATTTCCCGCAAGTATTATCGTTTTTATCTTATCCGAAAAAAGATACTTTTGCATTCGAGCAGATTTATAATTATTTTGGAGGGTGTAATTGCAGGTGGTGT
>CALFRW010000068.1 GCA_937919135.1 uncultured Haloplasmataceae bacterium | reverse complement strand
AAGACTTTTGGCTAATTTGATTAAGTTAAATTGTGGAGGAAGTGTCAAAGACCCGAAGATATTGATCATAATTACACTCCATATATAATAGCTGGCTCGATATTACTGATTATTATTATTGTTGGTGTAATCTTATATTACCGCAAAAAAAGGCCATAACTCACTTCATTGAAGTGGGTTTTATTTTTGTAAACGCTAAAAAAGTGCTATAATATAGATGGTGATTAATAATATGAATGATGTGATTAATGATAAATTAAAACTGGTACCTTTTGAACCAGGTTGTTATTTAATGAAAGATAGTAATAATGTTGTTATCTATGTTGGAAAAGCCAAAAGATTAAGAAATCGTTTACGCTCCTATTTTACGGGGAGTCATGATACCAAAACAACAAGATTAGTTTCCGAGATTGTTGATTTTGAATATATTGTAACAACTAGCGAAATTGAAGCTTTAATATTAGAATTAAATTTAATTAAACAATATGATCCTAAATATAATGTTTTGTTAAAGGATGATAAAACATACCCCTATATCCAAATTACTAAAGAAAAGCATCCACGGTTAATAATTACCCGGAATATTAAAGAAAATCAGGGTGATTATTTTGGACCTTATCCTAATGTGCAAGCAGCAAGGGAGACTAAATATTTACTCGACAAACTTTATCCACTAAGGAAGTGTCATCCTTTAGAAAAGAAGTTATGCTTATATTATCATATAAAACAATGCCTAGGACCTTGTGAAAAAACTTATGATTTAGCGATATATGAACAATATCGAAGTGAAATCAGTAAAATCTTAAAGGGTAATGCAAGCGAAATGATCGAAGAACTTACTGAAAAAATGGTCGGTTTTGCAGATAATTTACAGTATGAAAAAGCAAAAGAATATAAAGATTTAATTGAATATTTGAAAAAAACAATTGAAAAGCAAAAAATAATTATGAACGATATTGTCGATCGTGATATATTTGGTTATTATTATAAAAATGGTTTTTTAAGTATTCAAGTGTTTTATATAAGAGGTGGTAAATTAATCGAAAGAGATACATTTGTCACACCTTATTATGATAATCCAGATGATGATTGTTTAAGGTTTATTATTGAATTTTATCAAAGTGGTAATAATATTAAACCTAAGGAAGTTTTTATCCCTAAAACCCTTGATGATAAATTACTTGAAGCCTATTTACAAATAAAAATCATCGTTCCTAAAATCGGTGAAAAATATAAATTAGTTGAACTTGCAACCCAAAATGCGACGATCACTCTAGAGAATCGAATTAAATTATTAATGCAAAATGAAGAAAAAACTTTAGGTGCGATGAGGGAATTAAGTCTAATATTAAATATGGACACAATATCAAGAATTGAAGCATTTGATAATTCGCATATTTCTGGTAGTGAAGCTATTTCCGCAATGGTTTGTTATATTGATGGGAAGCCTAGTAAAAAAGATTATCGCAAGTATAAAATAAAATATTCAGCAAGTGGTGATGATTACGCTTATATGCGTGAGGTTATTTATCGTCGATATTTTAGAGTTTTAAAAGATGATTTACCAAGACCTGATCTTATTATTGTTGATGGAGGCAAAGGACAGGTAAACGTCTGTAAATCGGTATTAAATGATTTGAATATGAATATAAAGGTCGTAGGACTTGTAAAAGATGATAAACATAAAACAGGTGAGTTGTTAGATGGGGATACCTTGAAAATTATTAATTTAGATAAGCATTCCAAGGCCTTTCAAATTTTAATGAATATTCAAGAAGAAGTTCATCGCTTTGCGATTACTTTCCACAGAAATTTAAGAACTAAAAAAATCACAAAATCCTTTTTGGATGAAATTACAGGAATTGGACCAAAAAGAAAAAGACTTTTAATTAATCATTTTGGTTCGATTAAGAAAATAAAAACAGCAACTAAAGCAGAATTATTAGCAACAGGTATACCTGAAAATATTGTGGAAAACATCTTGGAGTACCAAAAAAAATAATAATATCTTAAATAACACATGATAATTATCACTCACAAATAATCCAATAATTCATATGATAAAGTGAGAATGTAAACCTTCATGTAAGGAGGTAAACTTATGGAGGGGAATAAGCAACAATTTCTCACTAAACGTGAAAGAGAAATATTTGAACTATTAATCCAGAATAAAACGACAAAGATGATAGCTAATGAATTATTCATTAGTGAAAAGACGGTACGGAATCATATCTCAAATGTAATACAAAAGCTATCAGTGACAAGTCGTACACAAGCAATAGTTGAATTAATCAAAATGAATGAGATTAAATTGTAACCACCTTTTAGGTGGTTTTTTCAATGAGGATACTTGAATTTATTTTGAAATTGATGATACAATATAAATTGTAATTAGAGAAAGGTTGATGACAATGAGTCGGGAAATTAGAGGTCAAATATATAAAGTATCTGCTGATTGTAAATTAATTAGTATTCAAGTAAAAAACAAACTCGAATTTTTTTATTTGCAACCACGGTTTGTTAGACAGTTTCGAAACTATTTATATAAAGGCGTATTTGTAAGTTTTACGTGTGATTGGAAGAAATTTAAAATGTATAGTCGAACGGTTGCGAGAATAATCGCATTTGAAAAAATCTTTAATAACCGTTATCATCGCAAATTCTCATATTATAATCATAAAGAATCAAGAGAGAGTGTTCTAGATAAAATAAATCAATATCAATATCGAATGTTTTTAGATTTAGAAATGACTTTACAGCACTCGCGCTATGAAAAAGAAGAAATTATTCAAGTTGGCGCTTTCTTAGTTGATAAGTATGACAATTTAATCTGGAATTATAATCATTTTATTAAACCAACATTAATTCAAAATGTTTCCAAAAGGACATTACAGTTTTTAAATATCACTGCCGCAAAAATCAATAATGGTATTAATTATCATGAATTATATGAAGCATTTAAAAAAATACTGCTTAGATATAAACCACTTGTGATTGTTTGGGGAAATAATGACAAGTTTGCCATCGATAAATCATATACTATTAATAAAGTTAACCCAATCTTTCACCACAATGATTTTCTTAATTTACAACAAGTACTAAAAGTATATTATAATTTTAATTATGAATTAGGTTTATTTACGACAGCTAAAATTTTTCAGATTGATTGTGGTAAGCAAGTACATAATGCATATGAAGATGCATTGTTAACGCGGAAAATTTTTAACAGTTTTTATAAAATTGCCAATAATAATCTTGATTTTGATTTTGAAAAGATTATGAAACATAACCTAAATTAAATTGGAGGTGGGTGTTTGAAACCCAAAATCGTAGTTATTGATTCTGGGCTCGGAGGCTTAACTATTTTTAAGCAATTAATCGCACAAACATCCAATATACATTTTGTAGCTGATAATAAACATTTTCCCTATGGGACAAAAAAAACTTCTGAATTAGTGAATATTATCGATCGACTAATTCATTATTTTTTAAATAACCAGTATGATAAGGTTGTTTTAGCCTGTAACACAGCATCATTGATCTATGACAAGTATTTACGTTATAAGTATAAAAATGAAGTTATCACAATTATTGATAGTACAATAGCTGAAATTGAGAATATTTATAATTTATCCCATGTGGGTATTATCGCTACAAATAAAGTTATAGAGAGTAATATTTATCAGGATTATATCAAGCGAAAATATCAAATTAGGACTACAACGATAGCTTGCAGTGAGTTAGTTAATTTATGTGAAAATTATGATAAGTTAAAAATAAATGCTTTTATTAAGCAACATTTTAGTATTTTTAAAGAAAATAAAATCGATGCGTTAATTCTTGCTTGCACACATTTTAATATAATTGAAAAAGAAATTGATCGTTTCTTTAAACATGAAGTACCACTTATTTGTTCAGGATATGGATTAAGTAAACAGTTAAAGCTAAGTTACTTATGTTTTATGTGTGGTAGAAATCAAATTTTTTTAACAAATAATCATAAAAACTATGTCGAAAAAATTCGTTATTTATTTCCTGAATTTAAAAATATTAAAATTAAGTCATTAAATATATAATTAATAAGTACACTTTATTAGAGTGTACTTATTTTAGGTGATATAATGCTTGAGAAATTTTATCTAAAATACTTTCTTTTCATAATAATTATTTTCTTGTTAACGCTAATTATCACAAAAAAGAATGAGGGTATTATTGTATTTATAAAAGAGACTTCCATTGATAGTGAAGATTATTTAATCTATTTAGCTGATTATCATAATAGTTTGTTTCCACTTAATATTATAGTTAATGATAATAATAATGATCAGATTGATTTTTATCAGGATAAAATCAATACCAGTTTTGATAAACAAGTCTATCTTACTTTTGCCTTTTTAACAAATTATTGTAATTATTTACCTCAAGAAACAAAAACATATATCCCGAGTACAACCAGGTTACTAGATTATGACCTTGTTGATGGATTATTAGTGCTAAATGTTTCAGAAGCCTTTTTAGATTATAATAAAAGATATGAAAAAGAGATGTTGAAAATTTTAGTTTATACTTTTTCAAATCTTGAAGAGGTTAAAGGAATAAAGCTATTCTGTAATAATCAGGAGCTAAATTTTGATACATTAAGTAATACTAGCTATTATCCGGAAGATTTTTTGTTAAACAGCTATATAAATAATAATGATATATCGGATCTAGAAGTTATTAAGTTATATTATTTAACGATAATAAATAATGATTATTATTTAGTTCCCGTTATTATCTTTGATAATATTGAAATGGATAAAGAAGCTAGAATTAAAACATTATTAGTAGAACCTGTAGTTAGCTCATTAGTGACTAAAGTTGATCATGAAAATAATTTTTCTAATAAATTAGCATATTATCAATATTATTTAACTTTAATTGACAATAATATAAGTAAAGTAAATTTTAATATTAAAATTACCGATATTAATAATTATGATCTCAATTTATCTATTTATGGATAAACTTGGAAATAAATGTTATAATTTTAAGAGAAAAAGTAAGGATGAGATAAAATGCGTAATAATAAGCGAATGAATGATGAAAAAAGGGCTGTAACATTTAAGCTAAATGTTAATATACATGCTGAAGGATCAGTCTTAGTTAGTTTTGGTAATACGAAAGTAATATGTACAGCATCGATCGATGATAAAGCACCTTCGTTTTTACGAGGTGAGAATAAAGGTTGGGTAACAGCTGAATATGCAATGTTACCACGAGCGACAAATGTGCGTAATTCCAGGGAAGCAAGTCGAGGTAAATTATCGGGAAGGACGATGGAAATCCAGAGGCTTGTTGGTAGAGCCTTACGTAGTGTTGTTGATTTATCAAAGTTAGGTGAACGTTCAATAATTATCGACTGTGACGTTATTCAAGCAGATGGGGGAACAAGAACAGCTGCCATTACTGGAGGCTTTATCGCGCTTAAATTAGCCGTTAAAAAGCTTATTGAAGCAGAAGTTATTAGTGAAAATCCACTAAAAGAGTTTATTGCGGCAATATCAGTTGGGATTAGAGAAGATGAAATCATTTTAGATTTAGATTATGACGAGGATTCTCAAGCACAGGTTGATATGAATATTGTCATGACTGAAAGTGGTCGCTTTGTTGAAATCCAAGGTACTGGTGAAGAGTATTCATTTAGTGAAGCACAACTTACTGAGATGCTTAAAATAGCTAGAAAAGGGATTAGTGAACTTATTGGTTTACAAAAAGAAATATTAGGAGAGTAAAATGGATATTATATATATCGCGACGAAGAATAAAGGGAAGGTTACTGAATTTAATACTTTTTTTAATAAGTTTAAGATTAGTGTAAAATCGTTATTAGATCTTGACGATGATATTATTATTAATGAAACCGGAAAAACATTTGCTGAAAATGCTTTAATAAAAGCAAAAACATTATGTGATCTTATTAAAACTCCAGTTTTAGCAGATGATTCTGGTCTTGAAGTGGAAAAACTTAATAATGAACCAGGGATCTATTCAGCAAGATATGCAGGAAATCATGATGATTTACAAAATAATTTAAAAGTGTTGGATAAATTAAAAGGAGTGCCATTTAAAGATCGGAAGGCATATTTTACTTGTAGCCTTGCGCTTGTATATCCATCAGGTAAAGAGATTGTTGTTACTGGTAGATGTTTAGGTTATATACTTGAAAACTTGCAAGGTAGTGATGGTTTTGGGTATGATCCAATCTTTTATCTACCGGAGTTAGATAAATCTTATGCCGAATTAACACGAAGTGAGAAAAACCTTGTTAGTCATCGCGGACAAGCATTAAAAAAGTTAGAAAAGGTGTTATTAAATGACAAAAATTTTAATCGTGAGTGATAATCACGGTTTAGTGAAAGAACTTGAAAATATTTATTTTCGGCATAAAGTTGATACAGAATATTTTATTCACTGTGGAGATAGTGAATTAACTGTTAATCACCCGATATTAGAGCCATATGAATGTGTTAAAGGTAATTGTGACTTCCATCAATTTCCTAAGGAATACTTTTTTCAGGTTGAAGGTAAAAATATTCTGGTTTTACATGGTCATTATCATAATATTAAATATGGTTATGATATGTTATATCATTATGCTTTAGAAAGAAATTGTGATTTTGTATTTTATGGTCATACACATTTTCCGAGTGTAAATCAATATCATGAAATTGTCTTTATTAATCCGGGAAGCATCTTAGCGAACCGTGGTATAAGAGGCAGAAGTTATGCCTTATTAGAACTTAATGGTGATAGTTTTAAAGTTAAATTTTATGATGTTGTTACAGGATTAGCTTTGAAATAAAAAAATGCTCCCGATTTGGAAGCATTTTTTATATTTTAATTAAAATTAGGTTTTGTGATAATACTTTGACGATTAGCGTTTAACCTATCTATCGTGTCTTCATAATAAGAGATAAATAAGTATGAACCAGAAATATTATATACATTATAACCTAATTGTTGTAAAGCAAGTGAAACATTGTATGAACGTTGTGAGGTTCGACAATGGACATAAACGGGTTTTGATTTATCGATTTCATCAAGCCGCTCTCTAAATTGACTCATAGGGATATTTTTTGCGGTTACAATATGTCCTAAGGCAAATTCATTTTCTTCCCTGACGTCAATAATTTGAGCGTTATTTGTGATTAAATCTCTAAGTTCAGTATATCTAACTTGTTTATAAACTCCTCTATTTAAGTTGCTACCGATATACCCAGCATGATTTACCGCATCTTTTCCCGTTCCGTATGGTGGAGCATAACATAACTCTAAATCTTGTAAGTCTTGTACTTTACCACCAAACTTAATTGCGGTTGCGATAACATCGATTCGTTTTTCAACATAACCTTCACCAACTGCTTGAGCACCAAGAATTTTACCTGAACCTTTTTCAAAAAGGACTTTCATCATAATCGGTTTACATCCAGGCATTAAACCCACACGATCACCAGGACCTAAGTAAATTACTTCATAATTAAATGGTAAATTTCGTTGTTTAATATAGCGCTCGGTAAGCCCTGTTACCGCAGCGGTAAAATTAAATAACTTAATCACTGAAGAACCAATATAACCTCTATTATCAACCGGTAATTCATTTATATGATCAGCCACTAAACGCCCTTGTTTATTAGCTGGTCCTGCAAGTGGTAATGGTTCAATAAGATTACTTAAAGCATTTTTAATCTTAATTGCATCACCCACAGCATAGATATCAGGATCATTTGTTTGATAATTATGGTCTACTAAAATATATCCCCTCTCATCGAGATTAATTCCTGAATCTTTTAAGAATCCAGTTGCTGGTTTCACACCAATTGAGAGAATAACACCATCAGTAGTTATTTCTCTGCCATTTTTCAAAATAACTTTATTTTTCGCAAATTTACTTACTCTTTGATTTAATAATAGCTCAACACCATGATCAAGCATTGTTTTATGTAATGGTTGTACCATTTCATAATCAATCGTCGTCATAATTTGTTCCATTGCTTCTACAAGTGTAACTTCAATACCAATTTCACGTAAGTTTTCTACCATTTCAACGCCTACAAAGCCCCCACCAATTACTGTCATGTGTTTAGGACTTTTTTCAGCGATAAAATTTGTTACTTTGGCAATATCAGGTACATTACGGATAGTAAAAATATCAATTTCCGTTTTACCTTCAAAATTAGGAAAAACAGCTTTTGCTCCTGGTGATATTACTAATTTATCATAATTTTCATTGTAGGTTTCGTTTGTTTCATGATTTTTAATCGTAATGTACTTCTCATTTCGATTAACAGAAATAACTTCAGAGTTTACTCTTACGTCAATATTATATTGTTTATCAAATTTTTCTGGTGTCATTAGCACTAGGTTTTCTAATCTTGGAACAATTTTGCTGACATGGTATGGAAGACAACAGTTTGAGAAGGATACATGTGGTCCTTTATCAAACATAATGATTTCTGCATTTTCGTCTAATCTTCTTAGTCTAGCAGCGCTACTAGCACCGCCCGCAACACCGCCAACAATTAAATACTTTTTTTTCACGTTAACACTCCTAGCGTTAGTCATCTATTTTGCATACATTTTTAAGAATATAGTTACCTAAAATAGCACCTGATACCATAAGCACTAAATAAATCCATCCAGATAATGAGAATGTTGCGATTGGTGAGAACAATCCGCCAGCGTTACATCCTCTACCTAATGTGATACCTAGACCTAATAAAAGCCCACCTAAAGCATAAATCCCAGCTTGTTTCCAAGTCATTCTCCATTTAAAGCTAAACTTAGCCATTGTAAGTGTAGCAATTATGGCACCTAAGAAAATACCCATGTCTTGAATTGAAATCGGATGTGTAGAGAAGACTTTAATAATTCCTGCTTCAGACCCACCACTATATTCAGCTAACCATTTTGTACTTACGCCAAATAAACTTAGTAATTTCGCAAACCAAGTTCCAAATACACCAGAAATACCCCAAGTTCCTCCGGTAACGATCATTAATGTTACGAATGCAAAAGCAATAACGATTGCAGCGGTTTTTAAAGACCAAGGATTTCCTAAAATAACTTTATAGGTTTCTTCGCTAATTGGATTAAGTGGTAATTCATCATCAATATATTCTTTATATGCAGATTCAGATTCAATTTCAGTATGAAGTCCTTTATCTTTTAGCTTACGCTCAACAAATAAAGCGATATAAGTAACAACTAATGCAAGGACTAAGACGACTAACAAGGCACCAAACATTGCAAAGTCACCTTTAAACCAATCGATAAAGTTGATACCTTCACCATTTGTATAAATACCTAAATCCTTTAATGGGGAAGCAAAGAATACTCCAGCTCCAAAGAAGAATAATACAAGTAAGTACTTAATTGAACCACCTGATAAGTTTTGTAGTACTCCTGAAGCACAGCAACTAGCAAGTGCCATACCAATACCGAATGAAAAGGCACCAAGTATTAAAGCTAAGTTAATCGGGTTATAAGATATATTAACTTGATGACCTCCAAATAATAATACTGCAGTACCAATAGCAGAGATCACAAATAAGAACATCATCGCTCTGATTAGTTTTGTTGATCCGTTCCGATATGCGCGATTTACACTACCAGCAAAACCAAAAGCACCGCGTACTAAAGCATAACCTATTACTGCCCCAATAAATAATCTAAATAAAAGCATACCTTCTAAAAGAATACTACCTAAAACGATAGTAAGAATTGCGAGTGCAATTCCAATAATAACTTGAATTTTTTTCACAAAATTTCCTCCCTTAAAATTTCGGATTTTGAGTTTAATGAATATGTTACTTATTTCACAATTATCTGTAAAAAAAATTGTGAAAAATATCATTAGACCCTCACTAATATAGTAGCATAATTCACAAAGTTTGGATTATAGGAAATACTTATGCAGTATAAGTAAAACTGATATCTAGAAGGATTATAAAGTGACAAAAACTTTAAAATCCTGTATAATAAACTACGGGAGGAATGGTTAATGAATATTGAAACTTTAAAATTCTTTAAAAAAGTAGCTGACGTAAAAAGTATATCCAAAGTATCTATGGAGTCGCATATATCACAATCAGCATTAAGTCAAATGATTCAAAAGTTAGAAGATAGTATCGGGTATCAGTTATTTATTCGGAGTAATAAAGGTGTAGAACTAACTAAAATTGGACAAATAGTCTATGAATATACGGAAACGATACTAAAAACATATAAAAAGATGACTGATGATCTAATATTAGCGGAACAAAATCAATTTAAAGTTGTAATTAACAGCACATGGGCAATTTCAGATTATTGTTTACCGGGTTTATTAGTGGAGATGAAAAAAAAGTATCCACTAATTAATTATGAGCTTCACTCCAATAGATCAGAAGATATAATTACCAATGTAGAGCATGGAATTGCTGATATTGGTGTAATTTATTCCGATTATGCTTCAGATGTTTTAGATTTTCATCATTTTACCGATGAAAAAATAGTTTTAGTTGCAACCAAAGATTTTAATATTCCCTCCAAGATTACGATTGAAGAACTATATAAATACAAGATTATCTATTTTAAAAATGGTTGTTATAACACAGAAATTAATGAAACAGTAGCGAAATTAACTAATCAAATAAATGCCAAGTTTGAACCAATATTAAATTTAGATTCTATATCAGCAGTTAAAACATCAACAATGCAAGGATTTGGAATTGCGTTTGTACCATATAGCGCAGTAAAAAAAGAATTACAAGAAAAAAAACTTAAAATAGTTGAAGTTGAAAAAATGAATATTGTTTTAAAAGTAAATGCGATTAGTTTAAAATATCATAAACTTAATAATCATGTTAAGAAAATTATTGATTTTATTATAAAATATGGTGCCAAAGTATTGGGGTAAAAAAATACATAAGATTTTAAAAAGCACTTTACAAAACTAATTATTTTTTATATAATAGATAATGCAAGTTTGGTGATAAGATCAAGAAAGAAACACCTGTATCCATCCCGAACACAGAAGTTAAGCTTCTTAGAGCCGATGATAGTTGACGCGAAAGTAGGTCATTGCCAAGCTTGTTATAATGCGAGCGTAGTTTAATGGTAGAACCTCAGCCTTCCAAGCTGACTGTGAGGGTTCGATTCCCTTCGCTCGCTCCATTAATAACTCATCTCCATGAGTTTTTTATTTTGATATGGAGGAATACCCAAGCGGCTGAAGGGGCTCGCTTGGAAAGCGAGTAGATCATTAACGTGGTGCAGGGGTTCAAATCCCCTTTCCTCCGCCATAGTGGGGGCATGGCGCAGCTGGGAGCGCGTCTGAATGGCATTCAGAAGGTCAGGGGTTCGAATCCCCTTGTCTCCACCATATTGATAATACCAAGTTGATACAATAGATAGGACCTAGGCTGCTCCTTTTTTGTTTTGGTTGTATGATATTTGGTGTGGGTAGATAACCTACACCATTTTTTTATGACAAAAAATGAGACAAATTTCCAATAACCTGATACAATTAATTTTGCTAATCATTGAAAGGGTTGGAAATATGTCTCATAGAAATTATCTACTAAAAATACTAAATTTAAAAGATGAAAATATTGTATTTAATGAAAACTTTTATTCAGAAGAAGTCATTAAAGGAATTAAATCGCAAATCTACCACGGAACTTAAACTTATAAACCGCGAACTTGTCCTAAATGTGGTTGTGTTTTTGATAAACATAAAGATATCTAATATGAAAAGTGTTGACAATCCAATGGTTACTGTTAATGAACATTCTAATAATATTAAATTAGCTATTATTAAATTGTTTTACCCACTTAGGCAAACTGGATGGGGTTAAATCATATTCTTTAATTATTTCAGAGCTTGGTTTACCATTAAGATATAAATTAACCATTTGCTTTTTAAATTCTTCTGAAAATACTCTTCTTGGCCTTCTTTTAGACATGTTAAAATTCCTCCACTTTCATCTATTTCTATTTTAACATCTCTTTATAAAAAGTGTACGATTAATTGTAACCTATCCATTTCTTGATTAATCGTTGATGTGTACCATTTATTATTTAGTCTCACCTTATAAACTCTTCTCAAAAGATTGATGGTATCATCCAATGGGTAGCCACTTTTTTCGAGCCTACCCCAAATCTTCTCGTAAAAGTTTAATACTTCACTTTCACTCGCATTATTAAACTGTTTAAAATCATAGCCTTTATAAACCTCTGAGATATAGGAACCCTTATATTCTTTAACTAATGATTCATTCAATTGGTTGGTCAAAAACAAAAGACAGGAGCTTACAATTACAAAATCACTTTTCCCCTGAAAGGCTTCTTCCCCTAAACGTAAGCAAACATGGGTTAATCCATACACTTTCACAACAATATTTTCATAGTTGTACTTAGAATAAGCCAGTCCTTCTTCAGTAATCGTTCCCTTGTAAGTATCCATCGGTTGAGGGTTTTATATCCAGGGATTCTCCTTGAAGTGACTTATAGAGATAGTAATGACCATTTTTTTCAACAATTTTATGGCCTTTCTTCTTATATTTCATTACCCAATCCGGAAACATTTAAACACCTCAAACAACGTATAGTTTATTATACTATACACTATAATAAAAAAACCGTAAAATAACAACCGTTATATCACGATTTTTAAACTTATATAAACTCATGCATTTATCCTGATGATTACTATCTTTTTTTTAATCAAAATACTTAATGTTTGTAATTTCCAATACCTTCAACTTTGCTTTATCTTTCACGTTATAACAGGATTACATACTTTTTCTACAGCATTTTTAAATACATATCCAAACGCTCATTAACATATCTTGCAAATAGTTTTTCCATAGCAGAGAGATTATGTTTTATATTATACTCATCGAAAGCATTGTAATAAGCAATACGGTCGGTAAATTTGATGTCGATAGGGGGAAAGCCAGCTTTCATCAATTCCAAATTCACAAGCAAACGTCCTGTTCTACCGTTTCCGTCAATGAAAGGATGGATACCTTCAAATTCAATGTGGAAACGAGCTAGTTTTGTTACAATATGCTCAGTGCTTTCAACAAATTCAATCAATAGCTGCTCCATCTTAGGCTGAATCAGATACGGCTGCACAGGTTCATGCTGTGCGCCCATAATACGAACAGGCACACGGCGGTATACACCACGGTCATCCTTCTTATCTGCAAGAACCAGATAATGAATCTGCTTAATAATGCCTTCACTCATCGGAACTTTATCATTTACCAATTCACTGATGAATTCAAAAGCTTCTTTGTGCCCAACTGCCTCCATATGATCTTTCAGTGGTTTTTGGTCTATAGTAAGGCCTCTCAAAACCAAATCGGTTTCACGAAGCGTCAGAGTATTGCCCTCAATCGCATTGGAATTGTATGTGTATTCTACAACAAACTGTTCTCTAAGCCGTTCTACTTCACCCTCTGTCAAAGGGCGTCTGGTCTCTAGTTCCTTCATTTTTCGGTCAATCATATCCAACAGACTTTTGGTAGATTTATATCTTCCATCCCCTGGTTTAATTGCACCTATAGGAATTTTCCAACCTCGCCCCTCTTTATAGGCACCGGGTATTTTTCCCTCAGAACAAAGTACTCTTATTCTTCTATCTGAGATACCCCATTTTTCTGCAGCTTGCTTTACACTCATTAACATAAATATCCCTCCGATCCATAGTATTATACCAAATTATCGGAATAATACCAACACATTCGGAACAATATTCTTAGAATTATCGGAACGATAAAACGCAACGGATGAAGATAATGTAATAGTTATTGGTTAATATTCGTTTCGTATAATTCTTAAATGTCAATTTCGGTAAATAAATTATCTATACAAGAATAAACCTCTGATGTAAAAACCTTATCGTACGAAAACCCTCATACATAACACAAAATGATACTCTGTTATCCGCGAAAATAGCATCAAGTTTGTGTCTTTTTCGTACAATGAAAATAAAGCTTCTCATCCATATAGATATAATCCATTGGATAACCATCTTCCCCTTATACTGCCAGGACTCCTCTTGGCTGCTTTTTTATAATTCTCTTCAGGCATTTCTTGATTAAATCTTCTCATTTTACGAAACATAATAATCTTTTTCCTTAAGTTTTAACAACAGTTCCCCAGTCTCAACGTGGCTCGAGCGGTTAGAATAGATGTCATTTGTTTGAGTCGCCTGTGGAAACATGTCAATCTACTTTTTTACTGTTTTTTCAGAAATCGAGGTTTGTGGGAACATGTCCACTATTGCTATTTGAATTGTAAATTTCAATTATAGATTTTCATCGCAGAATGCACATCCTCTAATTATGTTTTAACTTCATGTCAATAATTCTTTACTTTAATATGGTGTTAATTTCTCCTTTTGCGAAGGGATGCACTTTTGTAGGTGTATTAACTTATATATTCGTTGGCCTTTGAATGCGGGTCACTTTATACCTACCAAGATCTAAGTATCAATAATTTTAACCCTTTTATTTTACTATTTATTTTTACTTTATGCAGTGTTGTTTATTAATTTAAAATTCTCTATTTTTATAAAAGTATAATGATATATTATAAGACACTATGAAAATAATAACTGAGATAAATATAATTATAATTGTTAAAATTAAATAAGATTGATTTAATACAATATGTGATAAATCATTTTTATTTACCATTTTATCTATGATGGCTGTTCCTCCAAACATTATCGCAAAGAACAATAACAGATTTACCATCCTAGACTTTAAATAACCTAATTTAAATATTAATGGTAAAGAAATTGAACCATATAAAATAGAACCTATAATAGAGCTTATTAAACCATTGAATGATATCGACATTAGATTAACTGGCAAATTTAAGATTTTAATTGTTGTATATATAACGACATTTATTAATACAGCATAAGCTGCAAACACTAAAACAGAAAGATATTTAGATAATATTAATTTTTCTTTTGTTATAGGAAGACTACTTAAAAGTTTGTCGCTATTGTTCTTTTCATCAACTGCACATGATCCTAGAGTTAACATATATGTAATAGCGAATACACTAACCATTAAACTAATGTCATTTATTTTAGGAAAGCTTATAAAGAAAAAAACTATCACAAATATTGATAAAATAATATTTTTCTTTTGTATTAAAAAATCTTTTTTAATAAGATGAAACATAATTTTCACCCCTTTTTGTAGTAAATAATAAGATGTCTTCTATTGTGGTCTTCTCAAATATTAATGAATTTACTAATGATTTTAAGTTACCTGTTTTTTTATTGTATAAAGCTTTAAAACCGTATTTGTTGTCCTCTATGCCAATTAGGGATGTGCGAATCGAAGGAGTAAGAATATCTTTGCTTCCTTTTATGATGCAATACTCTTCTAAAAGAGAGTCTTTAGGTCTACTTAAAATTATCTCACCGTTATCTATAATGGTAATATAATCAGCAATTTTTTCTAAATCTGAAGTAATATGAGTTGAGAAAAATACTGCTTTATTTTCATCCTCCATTATTGACCTTAAAATGTCTATTAATTCTTTCCGCACAAGAGGATCAAGCCCAGAAGTAGGTTCATCCATAATTAAAAGTTCAGCATGATGAGATAGTGCTATTGCTAAAGAGAATTTCATTTTCATTCCTTTAGACAAGTCTTTAATTTGTTTATTTATTGGTAAGCTAAATTCCTTTAAATAAAACAAAAATAAATCTTCATTCCATTGCTTATAAAAGCGTTTAACTATATTTTTCATTTCTTGAATAGTTAATTCTTCATAAAAGTTATTTTCATCGTAAACGAATCCGATTCTCTCCTTAACTTTAATTTCATTTTTTTCATTATCGAAGCCAAAAATATTTATTTTTCCACTATCTTTCTTTATAAGATTCATAATTAATTTTATAGTTGTACTTTTACCAGCACCATTAGGACCGATAAATCCCATTACATAACCTTTTTCTAAGGTAATATTGATTTTTTTTAATGAAAAATCATTATATTGTTTAGAAACATCTTTTATCTCTAATATGCTTGTCATATTATTCACTCCTCATATAAAATACTCATAATTTTAATTAAGTCTTTAAGTGACAGACCTATTGATTTAGCTAGTAAAATTGCCTCGCATATTTTACCTTCAACAATACTTTTTTTATTTTCCTGTAATAATTCAGTGTTTATTGAAGCAACGTAAGATCCTTTGCCAGGAATTGTGTTAATAAAACCATCATTTTCTAACTCATCATAAGCCCTTTTAGTTGTAATTACACTAATTTCAAGCTCTTTTGCTAAGTTTCTGATGGAAGGTAAAGGCTCACCTTCTATTAGATTTCCGCTAGAGATGTGCCTTTTTATTTGATTCACAATTTGTAAATAAATAGGTTTATCAGATGAATTTGAGATAAGGATATCCATTCACGTATTTTCCTCCAATCTGTTCTAACTGTATATATACAGTATATACATACGAGTGCTTAATGTCAATAACTAAATATAAAAAAGTAATCAAGTTTACTAAAATAGTTAATAGTAGATTTAATTACTTAATAAAGTAAATTAATTTAAAAAGTTCAACCTTTTGTGTCCAAACTATTGACTTAAGTCCAAGTTTAAAGTTTTAGTAGACCCTAGATTTTATTATATTATAATTAGCAAAGGTAAGTAATTATCCTAAAAATGTGGATTTACTTACTTTTTTTGTTTTCTGTTATAAATTGGAAATAAAGTTTGTTAGGAGATAAATCCTTGTATATATGTCAGTTAGGGGGATATAGACAGGTTAGAACATTTAAAAGAAAACGAAAACATGATATACTAGATTCATCGTGAAATAAAGGAGGGAGCACAATGCGTTATAAAATAGCGATCGTAGAGGATAGTAATAGAAGTGTGGATATAATAAAAAACTATTTAGAAGAGTTTACAAGTACTACAAATGTTCTATTTGATATCTATGTTTTTAATGATGGTGAAGAAATCATGTTTGATTATGAACCAGTATATGACATAATTTTTTTAGATATTGAAATGAAAAGATTAAATGGAATGGACACCGCAAAAAAAATAAGAAAAATAGATACTAATGTAATAATTATATTTATTACTAATAATAGTCAATACGCTGTCAAGGGATATCAAGTTGATGCAATGAGTTATTTACTTAAACCTGTGGGATATTTTGCATTTCAAGAAGAACTTAAAAAATCATTAGCAAGTGTTGATAAACTAAAGAAAAAAGAATTTCTTTTAATTCCTACTCCAGAAGGTTTACGTAAAATAGACACCAATGAAATAATGTATATCGAAAGCATTCGTCATTATTTACTTATAGTAACGGTTGATAAAACCTACGAAATTAGAGGTACGCTTAAAAAAATGGAAGAAAAGCTAGAAAACCTTAATTTTAATAGATGTAATAATTGTTATTTAGTTAACTTGGCTTATGTGGAAGGGGTTGAAGCTGAATTTGCTATTGTAGGTGCTCACAAACTAAAAATTTCACGACCAAGAAAAAAAAATTTTATCGAACAAATTGTTAATTATTTAGGGGTGAAATAATGGATATTTTTGAAACGTTTCTAAATATTCCAAGATTATATACAGCGATAGCTGAATGGCTATCGGTTATTATTTTTATCGGTTTCATTCCTAAAAGATATCCTAAGAAGTATACGCTTCTTATCAGTATATTATTTTTGTCTATTTTAGTAGCTTTTCATTTATGGGCTAGTACATGGAGAATCAACTATTGGGTCTTAGGAATGATTCTGGTTGTATTAATAATGTATTTTTTTATAAGCTTAACTTACAAAGTTAATAAATTTGTATCAGGACACTTAACTGTCTTTGCTTTTATTCTATCTGAATTTATGGCGTCATTAGAATGGCAGTTAGAGTATTATTTTATTACTAATGCTAATTTAAATCTTACATTTATTAATAAGTTATCAGTAAATTTATTCGATAAATATAATCTAAGAATAAGTTTATTGCTAATTATTGTCTATTTAATGGTTTTTTTAATTGCCTTTTACATAGAAAAAAGGTATCAAAATAGAAATAATAAAAATTATTTTAATAAAGGGGATTTACCTTCAATATTAGTTATAGGTGTATTAATATTTGTGATTTCTAATTTTAGTTTTTTAAATATTAATTCACCAATTACAAGTAATAATCCGCTAGAAATCTTCTATATTAGAACCTTAGTAGATTTAGTAGGAGTAATTATTTTATACTCACAAAGAGAACATACATTGGTGTCTATTAAAAATTTAGAAGTTTCATTAATGAATAACTTATTAGATAGACAATACGAACAATATAAAAGCACAATGAGATCGATTGATATAATTAATCAAAAGTATCATGATTTGAAACATCATATAAACGTTATTCGCTTTGAAACAGATGAATCAGCTAAGCAAAAATATTTTGATAAATTAGAAGAAAAAATTAAACCCTACGAAGCTATTTATCAAACCGGAAATAAAGTATTAGACATTATTTTAAATTCTAAAGGAGAACAAATAATTAAGGGCAAAATTAACTTTACTTGTATTGCTGATGGTGAGCTATTAAACTTCATCACATCAATAGATTTAGTATCAATCTTTAGCAACGCATTAGATAATGCTATAGAAAACCTGATAAATGTTGAAGAAGAAAAGAGACTTCTAAAGTTAAGCCTCTACTCCCAAGCAAATCTAGTTATGATTAAAATTGAAAATTATTATGAAAATAAATTAAGATATTATAATGGGCAATTACTGACAACTAAAGGAAACCAAGAATATCATGGATTTGGACTAAAAAGTATTAAGTCATCAGTAGAAAAATATAACGGCAGTTTAACAATTAATACGGAAAACAATTGGTTTACAATCTTAATCTTAATTCCAAGTGTAAAATAATTAGTTGTTAATTTATTTATCAATAAATAACAACTCTTTTTTATTTTATATAGCATGAAGATGCAGTTCATGATCAAAAACTAACAATCTATGCCAATTAATATTTTGCAATCTTTTGTGGTGTTATAATCGAATGTAAAGGCTAACATTTTAATTTTGTTGACTAGAATATTACTAATTTTAACTTTAAAAGGAGTTTATTCAGAAGCATTATTAGTAAATAAATAAAACAAAATTACTGATGTTTACCGAAGTTCCAGAAATTTATGTCCCAAAATTAAAATTAATGATAAATTATACTAATTATCGAGAAAGGATTGAAAAAAAATGATTAAAAAGGGAATAGCAAAAGTTTTATTTACTAGCATTATTATGATGATTGCTGTAATGTTAGTTGCTTGTGGTGGTAAAGAAAACACTACAGAAAAAGAAAAATCTACATTTTCAAGTATTGTATTAGATACAACTAATGCAAAAACTGAGTACATTTATGGAGAAGATTTTTCAACAGAAGGTTTAAAAATCACTGCTAAATATAGTGATGGTTCAACTGAAAATGTCGCTTTAGCAGATGCTAAAATATCTACTCCAAATATGGATATACCTGGAACAAGAAATGTAACTGTAACGTATCTTGGTAAAACTGAAAGATATCAAATTACAATTGTTGAATATTTCCCGGCTATATCAGAGGAATCACTAATTGATATTACTGGTGTAAATGAAGAAGTAGCTTATCGTGTAGAAACTGAAGATTTTAATTTAGAAATTTCTGAAACAAAGTCTGCAAGTACTGAAGGCTTTATAAAAGAAGCAAATAGTGAATCAGTAACATCTGGTGATAAATTTCTTACAAACTTTGGTGTTAAAGGAAATTATTTTGGTTTCACATTTACATCTGATCAAATTTATGAAAACGCTATTATTGTTTTACGTATGTCATATGATGGCGAAACAAGTCTTGATTTAGATTCATCAATGAGAGCTTATCTAAATTATAAAGATGCAGAAGAAACAAATGAAGTTAGTTTAGAAGGTAAACAAGTAAATCCTAATGAAGTAGAAGACGGGATTAATTGGCAAGATGTTGTATTAAGAGGAATTACAATTCCTGAAGGAACAAATACATTAACATTTAGAATAACAGGTGAAGATGTTCCAAATCTTGATTATATCGATTTCTATATTGGTAAAAGATATATAAGTTCATTTGTTGAAGTTACTGATGGTAACAATGTTACTAAGGAATTTGAAGATTTTGATACAGAAAAAATTGTTAACCGTCAAGATATGATTGATGCTCACGGTTTACAACCTGGGCAAGTATTCATTGAACCTGCCACTACAAACATTGATGGAACAAGTAAGGGTACAAGTGCAGGAGGATTTACTACTGGTACAGAAATTTCTACAACTATTAGAACAGCTAAAGATGTAACATTAAAGATTTATATATCTGCAGCAAGCGTTAGTGACTACAGAATTACTGATGAATGGGAGTTTTATATTGATGGTATCTTACTAGATAAAGTAGAAGATACAAATATTAAAGACGGTGATCCAGGTGCTATGGAATATTGGCAATGGAAAGAAGTAAGTCTTGGTGAATATGACCTTACAGCAGGTGATCATTTCTTTACAGCTAAAATAGTAGGCAGTCATTGTAACGTTGATATCTTTAGATTTGAAGTTGTTGAAGGAACTGAGCAACCTATCGAATAATAAAATTTGTATATAGTGAAATATAATTTGTAAAAAGGGAAGGAGATTTTTTAACAGAATGAAGAATAAGAGAAAAATACCGAAACATTTAATCATCGCATCACTTGTTTCCCTTATAATTGTAACAGCAGTAACTATTGGAAATATTGCAGCATTTAGGAATTACCACGTTGTTACAGCGTTTATGAGTGGTCCAGGGTTAAATCAAAACTCTAAAGAAGCTATTACTGCACGTGAATCTGGAAATGAATTAGCTGTTAAAATTTCTGAGGAAGGCGTTGTATTGTTAAAAAATAAAGGCAATGCCCTACCTTTAAAAACCAATAAAGTTAATGTATTTGGATTTGCTGGAAGTAACGATGGATTTATTCCTCAAGGAACAGGTTCTGGAACAGGATCTAGAAATGACTTAGTAACATTTTTAGAAGGTTTAGAAGAAGCAGGTCTGGAGTATAATGAAGAACTAGCAGAAGCATATGACGATTTAGATTATTCACGTGTTGATGGTGGATATGTTATTGAGGCATATACAGATGAACTTTATAAAAAATATTATGGAGTTCTTGAAGCACCTAATAATTTTTACGATGATGATCGCATGTTAGATGCCAGAGAATATTCAGATACAGCGATTATTGTTTTAGGAAGATTGTTAGGTGAAGGTAATGATTATTCTAAAAAACAATATGTAGCAAATGATTCTAATGACTCATCAAGAAAACTACAATCAATTTCTGAACGTGAAGAATATATGATTAGTCAAGTATGTAATTACTTTGATAACGTTATTTTAGTGTTAAATATTACAAATTCAATGGAATTAGGATTTGTAGATGATTATGATATAGATGCAGTACTACAAATGGGCTTACCTGGAACAAGAGGTACTATTGGTGTTGGAAATATTCTTGCAGGTAAAGTAAGTCCATCAGGTAGATTAGCTGATACATGGGCCTATGATTTAGCATCTGCTCCATCATATGCAACATCAGGTAGAGAAGGAGTAGGTTCATACCTAGATATTTCTAAAGACACTACTTTAGGTACAAGAGCAAATAAATATACTGATTATTTAGAGGATATTTATGTAGGTTATAAGTGGTATGAAACTGCTGATATTGAAGGATATTGGGATGATAAAGGTGGTTATGACAAGATCGTTCAATATCCATTTGGATACGGACTAAGTTATACAGACTTTAAATGGACAATTATTCCTAAAAATATCAAAAATGCTGATACTCTAACAAAAACTGGAAAATTGGAATTTGAAGTATGGGTAGAAAATATTGGCGATTTTCCTGGTAGGGATGTAGTAGAAATGTATTATTCTGCACCATATTACAAAGGTGGAATTGAAAAATCAGCAGTTAATCTAGGTGCATTTGCGAAAACAGAAATATTACAACCAGGTCAAGTAGAAATCCTTAAAATAGAAATGGATGTAGAAACTATGAAGTCATACGATGTATATGATCGAAATAATAATGACTTTATGGGATATGAGCTTGAGGAAGGTCAATATACTATAAGTTTTAGAACTGATTCTCATACTCTTGCCGAACCAGCATATGGAAATAGTGAGTATGAATTCAATGTTCCTACTGGAGGATATAAATATGAAACTGACTCTGTTACAGGAGAAGTAGTAAAAAATCAATTCACAACTTATACTAATCTAACTTCAGGTGCAAGTAGTGTAATAAATGAACAAGCAGTTAATAATGCGCATTCAATCGATGGTTCTGAAGAACCAACTAAAATTACGTATTTAACTAGAGCGGATTTCGCTGGTACTTTCCCATATGAAAAACCAGAGAATCGTAATGCAGGTGATGGTTTAATAGATGATGCACATTATGTATTAATGGACCCAATAAATAATCCAGATGATGTTGCTCCAGAAACAGGATCCAAAGCCACAAGCTGGACTATTCAAGATTTATTTGGTGTAGAATATGATGATCCATTGTGGGATGAATTAGTAAGCCAATTACCACTTGAAACGCAAGCAAGACTATTAGCGCAAGGTGGATTCGGTACTATTGAAATTGAATCAATTGGAAAACCAAGAACTGCAGATGCAGATGGTCCAGCAGGCTTCAATAATGCTGTAATTGGTCAAGGAAATCTAAAAGCTGTATGTTATCCTAGTGCAACAGTGATTGCTCAAACATGGAACTGGTATATTGCATATCAAAAAGGTGTAGCATTAGGTATCGAAGCTAACGCTCTAAATATTCAAGGATGGTATGGACCAGGAGGAAACTTACATCGTACTCCTACAGGTGGTAGAAACTTTGAATATTATAGTGAAGATCCAAGACTTTCAGGAACAATGCTTGCTTATGAAGTATTAGGTGCTAAAGAAAGAGGCGTTACAGCTTATATAAAACACATTGCTGTTAATGAAACAGATTCTGGACGTAATGGTGCTTACAAATGGCTTACAGAGCAAAACTTGAGAGAAAATTATTTACTTCCATTTGAAATGGCAGTGAAAATTGGTAAATCTAATGGAATGATGAGTTCTGTAGACCGCGTTGGTTCTACTAGAGCTTCAGAAAGTTATGCTATGCTTACAGCAGTATTACGTGACGAATGGGGCTTCAGAGGTACAGTAATTACTGACTATTATCAAAATGCTGGTAAAAGTAAAGCTACAGACACTACTCATGATGTTGATGCAGCAGTACGTGCTGGTAACAGCCAATTATTATTCCAAGACCAAAATCCAGGTTTAAGTTGGTTTAATGATGCATCAAGTGCTACGGCTAAAAAGGCAATTGCCAAATCGGCTAAAGATATTCTATTTGCCTATGCAGATACACTTCATTTCTCTGAAACAACACAAGGATTAGAAAAAGGTTCAATGATAGGAGAAAGTGTTGAAGTATTTGCATGGTGGGTAATAGTATTAGTTGCTTTAGATGTAATACTAGCAGGACTATTAACATTCTGGGTATATAAAGCAGCTAAAGGATATAGAAAAGCAATTATAGGAGCAGCTAATAATACTGTTATTAGAGAATGATAACTTTAGAGGACTAAACAAAATAGTTTAGTCCTCTTTTTATGAATCAAGTTATGTCATAAAAATTACATTCCATGATAATTTTCAATTCTTACTTACAATCTGTGCTAGAATGTAAGTGCTATCAGATGGACATATAATGAAAGAGATGTGTAAAAATGAAGAAAAGAAAAATAGTAGAAAATATGACTTTAGATGAAAAAGCGTCATTAATGTCTGGAAAAGATTTCTGGCAAACTCAAGATTTACCGAAGCATAATATTCCATCATTGTTTTTGGCTGATGGACCACACGGAGTAAGAAAACAAGCAGCAGCTGCTGATCATTTAGGTCTAAATGAAAGTTTAAAATCAACTTGCTTTCCAACAGCAGTATCACTTGCTAATACATGGAATAAAGATTTAGTATGTGAGGTTGGTAAAACTCTTGGCAAAGAAGCTAAATCCCAAAGAGTTAATGTACTATTGGGACCGGGTACTAATATAAAAAGAAATCCGCTTTGTGGTAGAAATTTTGAATATTATAGTGAAGACCCTTTTTTAGCAGGAAATATAGTTTCATCACAAATTAAAGGTATACAATCTAGTGGTGTTTCAGCTTGTGTTAAACATTTTGCAGCAAACAATCAAGAAGAAAGAAGATTAGTAATTGATTCTATCATCGATGAAAGAACACTTAGAGAAATTTATTTAACACCATTTGAAATGGCGGTAAAAGACGGTAAAGTTAAAGCTCTTATGTCTGCTTACAACAAAGTAAATGGCGTTTATGCTAATGAAAATAACCATCTATTACGAGAAATATTGCGAAATGAATGGGGATTTAAAGGTGTATTAATAACTGATTGGGGTGGAAATAACGACCGAATTCAATCATTAATTGCTGGAAGTGATTTAGAAATGCCAGGTAATGCTGGTGAAACAAATAAAGAAATTGTTAAAGCAATTAAGGAAGGTATACTAGATGAAAAATATTTAGATGAAGCAGTAAATCGCTTATTAGACTTAGCATTTACTACAAACGAAGAAATTACAAATAATCAAGAAGAAGTAGATATAGAAAAACATCATAATATAGCATATGAAGCAGCAAGTGAAGCAATAGTATTACTTAAAAATGAGAATAATACCTTACCATTGAATAATAAAGAAAGAGTTGCGATTATCGGTAATTTTGCTAAAGAGCCCAGATATCAAGGGGCAGGTTCTTCTATTGTCAATCCAACTATACTAGATCGTCCTCTTGATTTCATTAAGGAATATGATTTAAATTATGTAGGCTTTGCAGAAGGCTTTAAACGATATGGTAAAAGAAGCAAAAAATTAATTAAAGAAGCGAAGAAACTAGCATTAAAATCTGATGTTATTTTATTGTATGTTGGACTAGATGAACTTACTGAAGTTGAAGGATTAGATCGCTCTAATATGAAATTACCAAAGAATCAACTAGAATTAATTAGTGAACTATCTCAATTAAACAAAAAGATAATTTTAGTTCTTTCATGTGGTTCAGCTATAGAAATGCCTTTTGTAAAGAAAGCAAATGCGATTGTACATGGTTATTTATTAGGCCAAGCAGGTGCTAGAGCTATGTTAGATGTCCTAGTAGGAAAAGTAAATCCTTCTGGAAGACTATCGGAATCAATACCTGTTAAATATGAAGAAGTCTCATCAGCTCCTTATTTTCCAGGAAAAGAAATTAGCGTTGAATATCGTGAAGGTTTATATATCGGATATCGGTATTTTGAAAAGAATGATATTCCAGTTACCTATTCTTTTGGTTTTGGATTAAGTTATACTGATTTCGCATATTCTGATTTAATTATAGATGAGAAAGGTGTTAAGTTTAAGATAAAAAATATTGGTAATATAAAGGGCAAAGAAGTAGCACAACTTTATATCGGTAAGAAGGATTCTCAAGTTTTTAGAGCTAAAAAAGAATTAAAAGGCTTCATTAAGGTTGAAGTAGAACCTAATGAAACAAAAGAAGTAGAAATATTATTTGATGAATATACTTTTAGATACTGGAATGTAAAAACTAACAAATTTGAAATAGAATCAGGAATTTATGAAATATATATTAGTAAGTCGATCAATCATAATTGTTTATTAGGAACAATTGAATTAAAAGGAACTACAGATATTATTCCTTATGATAAAAATGAAGTACCATCTTATTTTTTAGGTGATATTAAAAAAGTTGAATTAGCTGAGTTTATAAAGTTGCTAGGATTTGAACCTCCTTATCCATTTAGAAAATATGTGAAAAAGAACAGAATAATTGTGGAATATAATACAACTGTCGCTGAATTAAAGTTTGCAAAAGGATGGACGGGAAGAATCTTCGCATGGGGTATTAGTGTTACACCTAGAATCCTTAGATTTTTCGGAAAAAAACAATTTGCCAATACAATATATATGGGTATGTATCATCAACCAATGCGGGGACTTTCTCGTATGTCAAACGGGGGAGTATCTTGGGGACAATTAGATGGTCTAATATTAATGTTTAATGGAAAGTTCTTTAAAGGATTAGCTAAATTTTTAAGAGAAGGAAAAAAGAAAAAAGCAGAACTAAAAGTAAGAAAAGGGAGAAAAAGTAATGGGTGATATTAAAATAATCGATAGAATGACATTTAATACTTCAAAAGCAATAAAAATAATATTTGAAGAAAATGCTAATTCCATAAGATTAGAAACTGCTAATCAAAAAATAAATTTAAAAAGGCAGTTAAAGGATAAAATTAAAGAAATCAAAAAAAGTAATAGTGATCATAAAAAAGCAGAAATATTAAAACAGAAGCAGCAAACTAAATTAATGATTTCGCAAATTGAAGAAGCAGCAAAATTAAAAGCAAAAGATTTAAAAATTAAAGTTAATGAAAACTATTCGGAAATAATTTTAGATGAGAAAAAGGATGTTAAGAAATCAGAAAACAAATTGGAAAAAAGTGAAAGAAAACATAAGATTAAGGATTTGAAAATGCTACAAAAGAAAATGATTTTAGAACAAAAGTTATTATTAAAACAATATACACAAAGTAATGAAGAATATCGTATAGTTAAAAATAATATTAAAAACATTAAATTTAATACTGCTGGAAAAATATCAGAATTAAATAAAAATGTTTTGTTTTCACCTCTTATAACGCTTTTTAAAAAAATATTAAGGGTAATTATAGATACTGGTTTTTGGTTTAGAAAGGTATGGAGAATATTTAAATCTGATCATCCAAATACAGCTCAATTTCTTGTGTTTTTCATGATAAGTAATGGAATCACTGTATTGCAACTTGCCTTAATGCCAATAATAAAATTAATTCTAAATGAAACAGATTTAGTCAATGTGTCATTTCAACTTGGACAAGTAGGTAAGAATTTTAATGGTACACCTTATTATATGTTTGACTATGTTTCTGGTCCCATTAAAGACGGTATAGGTGGAGGGTTAGCATATTTTCTGTCAGTTCAAATTACTCTAGCAATAGCACAAATTATTAACTTCTTTTCTCAAAGATCAATCACCTTTAAATCTGATAGTAACCCTTGGATTGCTGCGATTTGGTACTTTTTAGCCTATATAACAATAACTTTTATAGCTGCAGCTGCTCAAGGACTTTATAAAGCACCAATTTATAACTTATTTATGAACACATGGAAACTAGGATCAACAGGTGAGTTATTTGCTGACTTTATTACAATGATTATTAATAGCGCTATATCGTTTTGGGTATTTTTCCCAATATTTAAAATTATTTTTAAAAAAAAGGAAGAAAGCGCAAGATAAATTGCGAAGATTATGAATAAATAGAGGTGAAACAATGAAATACATAACCTTTGCTATACCTTCATATAATTCACAAGATTATTTAGCTAAAGCTGTTGATTCAATTTTATCATTAAATGATGAAATCGAAATAATTATTATAAATGATGGTTCAACCGATAATACTTTAAAAATTGCTCGGGATTATGAAAAAAAATATCCTAACATAATTAAAGTAATTGATAAAGAAAATGGTGGCCATGGTTCTGGAGTCAATGTTGGTTTAGAAAATGCTACTGGATTATATTATAAGGTTGTAGATTCTGATGATTGGGTAGATTTTGAAAACGGAAAAAGATTATTGAATCAAATTAAAGATCATTATAAAAATAATGATTTACCGGATTTATATATATTTGACTTTATTTATGAAAGAGTAACTGACAATACTTCTTATGTAAGATCATATAAAGAAAATTTTCCAAGTAATATAATATTCGCTTGGGATGAGACTAAGAAAAGATTTAAATATTCGAAAACAATGTTAATGCATTCTTTAATGTTTAAAACTGATGTTTTATTAGAAAGTGGAGTTAAACTACCTGAACATACATTTTATGTAGATAATTTATTTTCCTATATTCCGCTTTTATATACTAAAAAACTATATTACATGCCAATGGTTTTTTACCATTATTATATAGGTAGAAGTGATCAATCTGTTCAAATTCATAATATTATTGCTAGATATGATCAACAAATTAAAGTTATGAAATTAATTCTCGAAGCATTTACGTATGAAGAAATAATGAATCAGACTAGAGAACTTAGAGATTATTTAAAGCAGTTTTTATCAGCGATAATGATTATTACGCAAATGTTTACCACTGGTGAATATAGTGGAGAACGTAAAAAAGCGTTAAATAAATTATGGTCCGATTTAAAAAAGAATGATATAAAAATGTATCGCTTTTTAAAATATCGTTCTTATAACACACTTATTAACTTTTTACCATGGAGATTAAAAGGGTGGATTACTACAAAAGGGTATTTATATTTAGCAAAAAAAATTAAGTTAGGATAAGAAAATATGTATGATTATTTAATTGTTGGAGCAGGTCTTTATGGAGCAATTTTTGCTTATGAAGCTAATAAACGCGAAAAAAAGGTTTTAGTTATTGATAAAAGAGATCATATCGGTGGTAATCTATATACAAAAAATATCGAAAATATTAATGTTCATATGTATGGGGCTCATATTTTTCATACCTCTAGTATAAAGGTATGGGATTATCTAAATAATTTTACGAAGTTTAATAATTATATTAATTCACCAATTGCTAATTATAAGGGTGAAATATATAACTTACCGTTTAATATGAATACATTTAGTAAAATTTGGGATATTTCTAGACCAGAAGAAGCAAAGGAAATCATTAATAAACAAAGGAAATTACTCTATAAGGAAAACCCTTCAAATTTAGAGGAACAAGCAATTAATTTAATAGGTACTGATATATATGAGAAACTAGTTAAAGGATATACAGAAAAGCAGTGGGGTAAAAAAACAACTGACTTACCCCCTTTCATTATTAAGAGATTACCAGTTAGATTTACATACAATAACAATTATTTTAATGATATTTATCAAGGTATACCAATTGGTGGATATACGAGAATATTTGATAAATTATTAAAAGGTATTGATGTTAAATTAAAGATAAATTATTTTGATAATAGAGAGCAACTAGATAGTATAGCCCGTAAGATACTATATACAGGACCAATTGATGAGTTTTATAATTATAAATATGGTCCATTAGAATATAGAAGTATAAAATTTGAACATGAAGTATTAGATACTGATAATTATCAGGGTAATGCGGTAGTAAATTATACGGATATAGATACACCATATACTAGAATAATTGAACATAAACATTTTGAGTTCTTAGAAAATGAAAAAACGATTATAACTAAAGAGTATCCGAAAAATTGGAAGCGAGGTGAGGAACCCTACTATCCAATTAATGATGAAATAAATAATAATAAATATCAAAAATATTCAGTGCTAGCAAATCAAGAAACCAAATATTTGTTCGGTGGCAGGCTCGCTGAATATAAATATTATGATATGCATGTAATTGTGGAAAAAGTATTTGAATTAGTTAATAAAGAATTATAATATCTATAGTTTTAAAAGACTTGTCTTTGTCAATGATTGGGGTGCTGTAGCTATACAATGCCCTTTAAAATATATTGAATTTTAGAATTAAGTAGTTTAGTTAGTAAAACTAAGCTGCTTTTTTACTATTGTGAACATATAATATTCGTAACTTAAAATTATTGTAATTACGAAAAGTTTACGCTAAGTATTCAATGATTTATTCATAATAACGCCCCTTTCGATTGCTTAATTCATTTTATTATAAATACCATTTATAAATCAAAAAAATATATTTCCACAATCAAGACGTGTTTAGATATCAGTTTTATACGAAAACGATTATTTATGCGTAAAGATGAACACTCCTTTTAAGTCTGTTGTTTTTTAATAATTAGATATCTTTACGCATAAATAAAATTATAGAACACAAATACTTGCATTATATATTTCCTTTTAACTTTTTAATTTCTTTAATTATCCACTTATTTTCAATGTCAAATCTTCTTTCATTATTCCATAAGATTATTTGTTCTAGTATTTTAATTGCTTCTTCATTGTTTCCTTGTTCGGTATGCAATGATACTAATGAATATCTGGTGTCGATTATTTCCGGATCAATTTCAAAAGCTTGATTTCAAAATTTTATTGCTTCATTATTATAATGTAATCGCTTTGAGACATCTCCTGCGAGCGTTAAAATCATTGTATTTTTCGGAGATAATTCAATTACTTTTAAAGCAATTTCATATGCTTTTTATATTGATAGTAAGATGCGATATGGGAGCCCCAAAATAACAAGGATCTTAAACCAGC
>CALFRW010000067.1 GCA_937919135.1 uncultured Haloplasmataceae bacterium | reverse complement strand
TACAGAAATCATTCTTTTAATTTAAGATAAGGTTTTGGGTAAGATCTATCATTGAATTAGCTCCTAATCTCTTCCAATCTTTTAACTTTTTTAACTGCTATATTTGCTTTTTCTTTATAATTTAAGATTAAATTTTCAAGGTAATCATAACAAAACATGACTAACCACCTCCTTTATCATCTAATAAAAAATCGACACCCAATTATCATTATATGAAAAGTTTCTAAAAACTTGTCAAAAAAATAAAAAAAGATCCTATGCAGGATCCTTACCATTTTCATTATCTTTATTTTTATGTTCTTTAATAAAATCTTGTTTTTGTAACTCAAGATGAACTTTTTTCATGCGACGGTTATGTAATTCTTTGACCGTAAACGTTAAAATCATCTCATAATACTCATCATCTTCAATTGTAGTTACATCATTATCAATTTTAATTAAGGAAGTATATACGTATTTATCACCAATACTTGGTATTTCTTCGAACTTTTCGTATAACCAACCTCCAACACTGTTATATTGAGTATCAGGGGCTTTTCCTAATTCAAGTTCTTCAAATAAATCCTCGAGTGATATCGATGGATTTATATCATAGTTGTTGTCATCGATTTTTCTAATTTCGATTTCCTCTTCATCATGTTCATCGTATATTTCCCCTACTAATTCTTCTAAACAGTCTTCCATTGTGACAAGTCCAGAAGTACCACCATATTCATCTGAGACAATTGCTAAATGCTGTTTATTACGTTGTAATAATTCCATTAATGAATCGACATGCATTGATTTAGGCACATAAATTGGTGTGCGCATTAAGTTTTCAATTTTAATTTTACTATAATCCTTTATAGTTAATAATGCTTCAAAAAAATCACGTTGATAAAGTACTCCTACCACATTGTCTTTAGTCTCTTTATAGACTGGCATCCGTGAAAATTTTTCTTTAATAAAACAGTCTTTTATATAATCATGATCATCATCCAAATATACTCCTACCATATCAACACGTGGTGTCATAATATCATAAACATTAGTATCACTTAAATCTAAAACACTACGAAGCATTTCGCGTTCATCTTGTTCTAAGACACCTTCTTCTTTCATAGTATCAATAATAACCTCTAGTTCATCTTCAGTAACAGAAGGATAATTTTCTTTATCTTTCTCAAATACCTTAGCTAATCCTTGCTTCAATTTAGTTACTAAAAATATTAATGGATAGAAGACCCGGATGATAATTAATAATAACCAACCTGTTTTCAAACAATAAGATAAAGCACTTTCTTTCGCAAATGATTTAGGCAAAATTTCCCCAAATAATAAAATTAGGACTGTCGATATTAACGTTGCATAAATCGGACCTTGTGCGTCATTAATCAAATTAATCGCAATTACAGTCGCAAGTGAGGCCATACCAATGTTAACTATATTATTACCGATTAATATTGCTGATAATGTCTTATCATAATTATCAGCGATATAAAGAGCTTTCTTAGCTCCTTTTACACCTTCATCACTAGCATTTTTCAATCTGATCACATTTACACTTGAAAAAGCAGTTTCACTTGCAGAAAAAAAGGCAGAAAGTAATAAAAATATACCAAATAATACGTAACTAAATATCGGTACAGAACCACTATTAGCATTTAACAATGAAAATAAAACATAGTTTAAGACCGACGGGTCTTCCACAATAACAACACTCTCCTTGAAATTAATATAAACTTATTATAACAAATTATTTAATAACTGTAAATATGGTATGAATTCCATTTTATGCTTACATTTCAATAAACTTATCAAGCGCAAATAAATATAAGTAAGAAGTAACCTTCTTTTCAGCATATATTTTTTGCATCGCTTCCTTATAAACACTTATTTGTGTTGCATAATTTTTTTTGATTCTATTTATCTCTGTTATATTATTAGTCAAACGGTCAGTTTTAAAATCAATTAAAAAACAACGATCTTCAAACTCAATAAATAAATCCACTACCCCCTGAACGATAACTTCAATATCATCATTCATATCAGGGTATACAACCTTGCTAGATATTAAAGTCGTAAAAGGCATTTCTTTATTAATATAACTCGCATTTTTACTAGCACTAATTAGATCTTGGTTAAATAAAATTTCGATCTTATTTAAATCCACTAAAGCCAGTTGTTCACGCGTCATAATCGCTTTATCTAATAGTTTTGTTTTTACTTCTTCTAAACTCTCCAGGTTATAACTTTTACGATAATCTAAATGTTGCATAAACTGATGAAAACTTGTCCCTCTTAATGACGGGCTATGATCTTCAATAAATTTTGGTTTTTTAAGGACTAGATTTGTTTTTTGATAATCAAATTCATTCACATTTTGAATCCTTTTCATGTCCGCAATTGTAAGCTTAGCAAAATGAATTGTTTTATCATAATGCGGATATTTATAATTTAACCTTTTACTAAATTCTTTTGTATATTTACTAAAATCGATGTCTAAAGCTTCGGTTTCCTTATTTTCATCAACTAGCTTCTCTAAACTGGTAATAACTTTAATATCACAATTAGGTACATCAGGAAACTTACTTAAAAAAGTAATATTATCCTTAAATCCAACTAACTTTGTAAATGATTGATGGCGAGCACATGCTTTAAGCAAAAGACTTAAATAATTAGTCGCATCTCTTTCCATTTTTGGAAGTAAAACAGGTGCTAAATCAGATAGCGGTTCTAATTTTGGCAGTTCTTTTAGAAAATCATCAGTCGTTCCAATTAAATATAGCTTTTCTTTGGTCCTCGTTAAAGCGACATATAATAAGCGCATCTCCTCTGATAATAAAAGTTTATGGATTTTTGTTTTAAAGATATTTTGCATTAAAGGTTGGTACTTCACTCGGTTTTCTAAATCAAGGTATTTACAACTAATCCCTAATTCACGATCAAATAGCACTTCTCTGGTTTCATCGTCAATATTGTAACGACGCTTTAAATTTGTCAGAAACACAATCGGGAATTCTAAACCTTTCGCTTTATGAATCGTCATAAATTGAACTAAATCTTCATTTTCTGATAGTGTTCGTGCAAGTGGTAAATCATGCTCATTTTCGGTGAAGAAGTTAATTAATTGAATAAACTTAAATAAACTATTAGTTATTAGATGTTCATACGTTTTAGCACGTTCAAATAATGAATCTAAATTAGCTTGCCTTTGCCTGGCTCCACTTTGACCTAAGACAAAATCATAGTAATTAGTTTCATGATAAATACTGTATAATATCTCAGTAATTGATTTATATTTTATCATTTCGCGCCAGTAATCAAGCATTTCATTAAAGTATTTTAATTTTTCAATTAAATGATTATTTGTTCCCTGCTTAATATATGCTAAGACTTTATCATAGAAATATTCATCATTATGATCTATTTTAATTTGAATTAATTCCTTTTCATCGATTTGAAAAATCGGACTCCGTAACACGGCAACAAGGGGGATATCCTGTAAAGGATTATCAATGATTTTTAAAATTGATGTTACAGTTAATACTTCAATCGAATCAAAATATCCTGTTAATTCTGTTGGTAAAAACGGAATATTATAGGCTTTAAACACTTCATGATATGTATCTTGATCGCTTTTTGTCCGTGATAAAATAATAATATCTTTATACTTCACTGGACGTAATTCTTTTTTAGAAAAATCATAAATTAAATGCTTGTTATCGATTAAATTTCTAATTTCATTTGCGACTACATGAGCTTCATAATCTCGCAATTCATAATCCTCAGGATACTTTTCTTTTAATTTTGCTTTATCTAAAATCTTAAAATGGATAAAAGTATCATTAAGTTCTTGTTCTAAATAGGATTTTTGACCAAAAATTAAACGCTGCGATTCATCATATTCAATTTCAAAATCCAATTCATCCATTAACTGATAAAAAACAAAGTTAATGAAATCCAAGATTTCCTTACGACTACGGAAGTTAGCATTTAAACTGATTAATTTACCATTTATCTCTTGTTGATATAATTTATACCGCTTTTGAAATATTTCTGGCTCTGCTTGTCGAAAACGGTAAATTGATTGCTTAACATCCCCTACCATAAATAAGTTATTATCTCTAGCAATTAGACTTATAATTGCTTCCTGCATCGAATTTGTATCTTGAAATTCATCAACGAGAATTTCACTAAATAATTCCCGATAATATTTAACGGCTTCATTTTGACCATTATTAAAGCGGAGAATTTTTAATGTTAATTCTTCTAAATCATTAAAATCAACTAAATTCTTTTCTCTTTTAGCTTCTGTAAAACGTTGACGAAATAATTCAACCAGATAAAATAATGCTTCAATTACTTTGCGGTTTTCTTTGATAAACTTAATTTGGCTTTTTTCATGATATTGATAAAAGCCTTCCTTTAATTCTTTAATAATAATCGCTTTTCCTTGATCGCGAAATGCTTTAATGGTATTTTTACTAATTTCATCAATAGCAGCACTTTTTGATTTAAAAGTGGTAAACTTGACAGTTTTTAAATATTGATATCTTTCTTCATATGTGGATAAAGCAAGAATTTGATTACAGATTTCTCGATCCTCACTATATTGGGTTTGATATTGATGATTAAATTGTTGCGCTAAGTTATAAGCATTAGTAAACACTCTCTTTGCCTCGTTAACCTTTTCAGAGGTAATAGTTTCAAGCGTATCAGCATATTTCCAAGAAAATAAATTTTCACCAACAACATAATTTTCTAGAGTCTTTTGCTTAAAACTTTCATAATCAGGAATACTCCGTAATTTATTAAATAACTCAAAAATTAAGTTTCTTAGATAATCATCACTCGTTTTATTGATAAAACGGTTCACAACAAGCATAAACTTGGGGTCATTTGCTTCAAAAAGGTCAAGAAAAAGATTTTCTAAAATCTCACTTAAGATTAAGTTGATCTCAACATCATCAGCAATATTATAAATAGCATCAAAATCAATTACATAAAAGAACTTACGTAATACTTGATTACAAAAGGCATGAAATGTGGAGATATGACTCACCGCAATTTTTGTCAATTGCTTTCGTAAATGACTATTAGTTGAATCTTTTAAAAGAGCTTCAGTAAGTTTAAGTCGTAATCTTAATTTAAGTTCACTAGCTGCTTGTTCAGTAAAAGTCACTACTAATAATTCATCAATATTAATATTCTGAGTTTTAATCATATGTAAAATTCTTTCAATTAATACCGTTGTTTTTCCACTGCCTGCACTAGCTGAAACCAATAAATTACTGTCCTTTGTTTCAATAGCTTGTAGTTGTTCACGAGAATATTTTACTTTACTCAATTTGATCACTTCCAAACTCATCCATAAGTTTAGCGATTATTTCTTGGTTATCACCGGTTTTTTTAATTTCGTTATAAGTATTTTCACGTAAATTTGCATCGAATTTACATATCGAATGAAACTCACAAAACTTACAATGGCGATTATTTTGATACATAACCGGTTTTATTGGAATTTGTCCACTTGTTAAAGCTTCCATTGAAGCTTTAATCGCTTTTCGAGTATATTTTCTTAAAGCATTTATTTCATAAAGAGTTAAAACTCTTGAATGTTGATTATAATTATCATCTTTTTTTAATCCAACTCTAATAATATCAGAATTTTTACCAGCAGCTAATTTATCATCAAAAAGTGATGAAACATTATTATCAGCTAAAGTATAACCATTCATCCGATATGACTCATTATGAAGAGCATTAATTTTACTTTCATCAATTTCACTATCAGCAGTAATTTCTGAGTTTTGAATCTGATAATATAATAAACCTGCAGGTTTAGCCTCTTGCTTAAATAGGTTTTGAGAATTATTTAACACAACATCTAAATAGGTAAAAAGTTGTAAACTAAGGCGATGATAGATCTTGGTAAAATCAATGTCACGATTACCAGATTTATAATCAACGATACGAAGATATAATTCATTATTATCAACTGCTCCATCAATCCGGTCAATAAAACCTTTTAGATTCATCTTCATACCAGTACTTAAATCAATAGGCATAACTTTTAACCGCTTAGCATCAATACCAAATTTCTCTTCAACACTAACAATTTTGAACTTTGAGTGTTCTGATTGATAATACATCGCTTGTAAAGAACTAATTAGCGAATGCTCAATTTTAGTTAATAAATATGTATTTTGTTTATTAGTAAAGAAAAAGTTTCGTTTCATTTTTTCAGCATAGGTACGAACAATTCTATTTACCATTAACTTAAGATCACTAAAAGCCATTTCATGTAAGGCATGATTATTCTCGATTAACTTAGAAGCAACGGCTTTCATAACCTCATGATACAAATCCCCAATATCCATGACATCAAGCTGTTTGATATCACGTGGTTTAAGCTGTAATGAACGATCTATAAAGAAAGCATAGGGACAATGATTATAACTTTCAACACTCGAGACGCTGGCGGTAATACTATCACCATATAAGAGTTTAATATCAGTAGTTGTAAGTTTTGCCGGTTCATTTACATAAGTAACACCGATTAATTTTGGCCTTAAGAGTTTAGAATGCTTATAATACCCATATAAAGCTTTCATCATTGGGCTAATTTCATAACCCTTACGTGCTAAATTAATTGCTTGTAAAACAATTTTCGCTGTCATCTTTTTCGTCGTAACATAGTTAAAATCAATCCCAGTATGTTCCGGTAAATCATAAAGCATTTTTACTTTTAACTGTGGAAATAAGCCTTTCACTTTTTCAATTATTTCGGAAGGATATGCACTCTTTTTAGCAATATCAGTTAATGGATAAGTAAGGATTAATTCTGTACTTGCTGAGGTAAGTACCGTGTAAATAATAAAGTGTTCTTCTAAAAGATTAGCTTCGATTGTCGGTGAAAGTGTTAAATCCTGTTCAATTAATAACTGCCGTTCCTTATCAGTAAGTAAACCTTTTTCACTTTGAACCTTGGGGATTTCATTTTCATTGACACCTAAAACAAGCGCCTTTTTTACTCCCAATTGTTTAGGGTCATCAAAATGCCCACTTAATTCAAATCGAGAGCGTTTGAGCGTCCCTACCATTACTTGATCAAGTGCCGGTGGAACAATCGCAAATTTCATACCTTTAAAGCCGGTACGCAAGATTTTAATAAACTCAGCAGTATTAACCTTAAAGTCACCACACACTTCTACTAGCTCATCAAATAGGTCAATTAAATGGTTATAAACTTGTTTATGTTTTTTGGCTTCATTTAAGTCGATTTCTAAAGTCGATTTACGCGTATTTAGCTTTTCATACAAATCAAGTTTTATCTCAATGTCAAGATCCATTAAAAAAGCATAAATCGCTTTAACTTGTTCCTTAACAGTCAAAGCATTAGTAAACGCTGTTTTAAATTTTAATAAGGGAAGCGTTATTTCATTCTTAGTTTCATTAATCATTTTCTCTAAAGTTATTTCATTTTTAGTTTTAGTCCGATTTCGATCGCTAAGCTTACGATAAATGTCATATTCCCAATACTCTTTTTCCCATTCATAACCTAAAACGCCATGTGATAAGCAATAGTTTTCTAATAAATCGATTCGTTTACGATAATCTTTAACAAGACGAGGATAATTATCAAGATTTACTTTTTCTTCATTATATATTAAGGGCATAAAGATTTCAGTTTTAATCATCCGAAACATTGCTTCATAACTAAAGTTAGTTTTTATACATTCTAAGGCGGCATCAATAAAATTAAGTAAAAAATGATCGAGCATCATTTTCTTGTCATCAATAAAAACCGGAATATCATATAAAGCAAAAATGTTTTTAATTAACGGATAATACAAGTCCTCATTATTAACATAAATAAAATAATCATTATAGGTAGCCTGATTAAGATAAACATCATTAAAGATTAACCTTGCTACTTGGTGAACTAAACTTTCAGGACCCTCTACCTCATAGATTTTTATCGCATCTACTTGATTAGGATAAGGGTTATTTTTATCATAATTAGCTTCTAAAAAAGCAAGTTCTTCATTCTGATAACGCGAAATAGTACTTAAATATTCAATTTTTATTTCAATATTATTATCTAAAGCAAAATTGCGAATATTATTAAAGGTTTTATATGGTAAATTAAATAATGAATCTTCATTTGTCATATTTACCGCAAAAGGATTATCGAGTGTAAAAAGTAGCGTCACATTTTCACTTGTTTTAATCATTTCAAAAATTGTCTTTAATTCAACGATCGTAAAATTATGATAACCATCAATATAAATATCTGTTGCTTTTAAATATGCTGATTGTGGTATTTTTTCTCTTAACTGTTGATAAAAGTCTTCATTATCAAGTAAATTACTACCATAAACATTAATCAGTTCTCGGTAGATGATAGCTAAGTCATGAATTTTTTTACTAAGTGTCTCATCAAAATTTTCACCGACCATTAAATTGTCTAAAATATCTGGATTTATATCATAGCTCTTAAATTCCTTAATCGCATCATGCACAAGCTTGACAAAACTATAATTAGCACTCACTTTATTATATAAAAGCAACTTAGTTTTATTTTCTTCAAGGATTTTAGTAAGAATCATATTTACCGTTATATCACTAATAAATGTCTTATTTAACCCACCGGTTTCTAAAAATAAACGATATGCAAGCCGTTTAAAGCTCAGCACTTGTAAACGACTAAAAGCTTTATCTTTTACTCTTTTCGCAATTTCATATTCTGCTTGATGTGACATTTGTTCAGGCACAAAAAGCAAGATGTTTTTTCGATCTTGCGTATTGTTTAACCTCTTGATTATTTCATTAATAATTTTTGTTGTCTTCCCGCTTCCACTTCGTCCCGTAATAATTTTTAACATCTGATCACCCGTAATCTAAATTACTTCCATTATAACATTTTTTTTTATCAGTTTACATAACAATGAAAAAAAGAATCAGTGCGATCCTTTTCAACAATTCTTTTTAACACTAATTAAATAGACAAGAAAGCTTAACAAAGGTGCTAATAACACTAATAGAAGCAAGGTTTGATAAATTCGTAAAGGTACAATATGCATGCCTTCTCCACCTAATCCAAAGACCCAGATAACTAGTATGGTAAATAAATTGTATAGAAATGGTGTTATTTGAAAGAAGATAGCTTTCTTAAAATTCTTAGTATCTAGATATACAAATGTTCCTAACGCAAAAAAGTATATGATAAATACAATAAATGACACTGCATAAAAATCATGAATAAATAAAAGCAAAATACTAATAGGAAAAAGGATCATTATAATACTCATAATAATTTTTTGAAACATATAATCCCCCAGTAATTAAAAATTCTTTACCCTAGTATATATAAATACCCAAGATATGTCAATGTTTTATCCA
>CALFRW010000066.1 GCA_937919135.1 uncultured Haloplasmataceae bacterium | reverse complement strand
CAGTAAACTACCTAACTTACTAAACAAGATTTATCAAAACCCGGAATTATTAACTGAGTTAAAGAAAAACACTTTAAAATCAGTAAAGAAGTATTCCCGTGAAGTGTATGCAGAAAATGCGATTAAGGCATATACTGAAGCAATTGAAATAAATAAAACAAAGAAATTAAATATGTGAGTTTTTTAACTCACAACTTGCCCGAGTGTTGAAATTGGTAAACAAACTTGACTCAAAATCAAGCGCCTAATAAGCTTGCCGGTTCGAGTCCGGCCTCGGGCACCAAACTTATCTTTAATTGCTAATGGGCTATAGTTTCCCACGGTGCCCCCTAAAGGGTATGTTGCCGTTGGCGTTCACGATAGTTATCGGCAATAAAATATTAAAAGTTCAAGTCTCATTATCAAAAGATGATGGGTCTTTTTCTTTAGTGTTGATGTGGCTCTGAACTTCAAAAACACTAGTGTCATTGGGGTTGATGTGGTTCCGAACTAATATATCATGTTACTAATGTGAGAAATTTTTCTGATACGATTACAAAAAGCGGTCGATTAAAAGTAAATAAAATGGTAAAATATACAAAACGACTGAATAAATTGTCACTGCGATATATTTATGTTTAAAAGGGGTGTTTTCATGGCGCAGCAAAAACTTGAATTAACATGGTATGGAAAAGATAATGATATTAAAGTTGAACCAAGACTTTTAATTGAGAATCCTAATTTGAGTTATAAATCTCAAAATAGAGATCTTTTTAGCGGTGCAACTTATGACAACATGTTGATACATGGTGATAACTTAATTGCACTTAAATCTCTTGAGAAGGATTTTACAAACAAAATTAAATGTATTTACATAGATCCACCATATAATACAGGTTCTGCTTTTGAGCATTATGATGATAACCTTGAGCATTCCATTTGGTTAAACCTTATGAGGTCTCGCTTACAAATAATGAAGAAGTTGTTAAAAGATGATGGAATAATTTTCTGCCAGATTGATGATAATGAATTTGCATACTTATCAGTACTTATGGATGAAATATTTGGTAGAAAAAATTTCATTAACATGATATCTGTTAAGGCTAAGGGGAGTTCTGGAGCTTCAGGTGGAGGAGAAGATAGAAGACTTAAGAAAAATGTTGAATATATTTTGGTTTATGCCAAAGGCAACGCTTTCACAAAATTTTATCCAATCTTCAAACAAACACCATTAATTGAATATATTAAAACTAGAGAAATCCAAGGGATTAATTTTGCCTACAAGAGTGTCATAACTAAACCGGGAAATCTTAATCTTATAGGAGAAACAGAAGCCGGTAACGGAGATAAAATCGAGGTTTATGAAGTTACAGATTACGAAATTAAATCAATATCAGCACTCGCTAAAGAAGAAAATGCTGATGTTTATGAAACTTACTATAAGTATATAGATAAGGTGTTTACTCTTGAAAACGCACAAACTTCCATAAGAACTAGAATCAAAAATTATGTAAATGAAAATGCAATTAATAATTGTGGATATTATATAGCTCGATATTCACCTATAACAGGAAAAAATAAAAACAATCTAATTGATGTAGGGTTTATGGGTAACACCTTTAGGCTAGTTAGTTATTTAAAAAACCTTGTTGAAGTTAAGGACAATCAGGTTTTTAAGAATGACAAAATAGGCACATTGTGGGACGATATGAGCTGGAGTTCTGTGTACAACGAAGGTAATGTGCTATTTCCAAATGGAAAAAAACCGGAAGCGTTGATAAAAAGAATCATTGAAATGTCAACACTACCTGGCGATTTAGTATTAGATTCTTTTTTAGGATCAGGGACTACTATTGCTGTTGCACATAAAATGCAAAGAAAATGGATTGGCATTGAGTTAGGGGATCAAGCATTGACACATGTTAAACCACGATTGGACTTGGTAATAGATGGTGATAAATCCGGAATTTCTGGCGTTGTTAATTGGATAGGTGGAGGAGGATATAAGTTTTATGAACTTGCACCGTCCTTAATTCAAGTTGATGAGTTTGATCAAGCAATTATTAATTCAGAATTTAATGCAGATATGTTAGCTTCAGCAATTGCTCTTCATGAGGGTTATAAGTATGAACCCGATCAATCAGTGTTTTGGAAACAAGCTAAAAATGGTGACAGTAGTTATCTTTTCACCACGACTAAACATCTTGATAGAACATACTTAGATGCAATTCATAGTCAAATGAATGATGATGAATTCTTGGTTATTTCATGTAAATCATTTGAATCAAACATCCAACATTTATACAAGAATATATCAATTAAGAAAATACCACAGTCACTGTTAAAAAACTGTGAATTTGGTGTCGATAATTATAATCTAAACATCATTAATCCACCAGTGTACGAGGAGGATGATGAAGATGAGTAATATCAATTACCCGCTATTTCCAGAATATACTTTGGACTATTTAAATAATGTAATGTCTCTTAGAAAACCTCAATTTCGAAGTTTGCGGATTTTAGATGATATCTTAAGAGAATGTCCACTATCAAAAGAAATTGATGTTGATACCTATCAAAGAAACATCATGAATATGTATCGAACATTTAGAGAGTTCGAAAGACCATTTTTTAATGTTGCTTTTGAACTTGCTACAGGTGTTGGTAAAACCAAGCTTATGGGAGCTTTTATTACATATTTATATACAAACAAAGGTGTTAAAAACTTCTTTGTAGTTGCTCCTAGTTTAACGATTTATTCAAAATTAAAGAATGATTTAGGAAATCCTTCGGTTGATAATGAGAAATATGTCTTTAGAGGTATCGGATGCTTTGCTACAGAAACACCTAATGTGTGGTTTGATGATGATTATAGAAATAGACCATCATCATCATTTTCAGATAGTGATTCTATCAACATTTTCATTTTCAATATTAGCAAGTTCAACTCTGAAGAAAGAAAAATGATGTCAGTTAATGAATATTTAGGACAAAGTTTTTTTGACTATTTAAAGTCACTAGATGATCTAGTTGTAATCATGGATGAGTCGCATCACTATCGAGCTGATGCGAGTACGAATGCCATAAATTCTCTAGAGCCAATTCTTGGAATTGAACTTACTGCAACACCATATACTACAGTCAATAACAAGCAAATTAACTTTAAAAATACAGTCTATGAATATGTGTTAAAAGATGCTATCCTTGATGGATACACACGTACCCCATATGTAATTACTAGACAAAATATGAAAAAGTTTTCCGCTACTGAGGAGGAAATGGATTTAATCATGTTAAATGATGGTATAAAACACCATAGAAACATGCAACTTGAACTAATTCAATATCACATGAATACCGGCGCACATCTAGTGAAGCCTTTTATGCTTGTCGTATGTAAAAATACGGACCATGCTGAAAAAATAGTAGCACATATTAAGTCCCTTGCTTTTTATAATGGTGAATACAAAGATAAGGTTGCGATTGTCCATTCCAATCAAAGAGGATCAGAAAAGGATGAAAATATTCAACTTTTATTAGAAGTAGAGAAAAACTCAAATCCAGTAGAAATTGTCGTTCATGTCAGTATTCTTAAAGAGGGTTGGGATGTTAACAATCTATATACAATAGTACCGTTAAGAACCGCAACGTCTAAAGTTCTAAGAGAACAAACAATAGGACGTGGATTACGTTTACCATTTGGTAAAAGAACAGGTGAACAATGGATTGACTCTGTTTCTATTACCGCTCATGACAAATTTGATGAAATTATTGCAGAGGCACAAAGTGGTGACTCTATATTCAAAAAAGATGGTGTTATATACGCTGATCAAGAAAAAGAGAAAAGAATTGTGCATCAAACACTTTTTGATACAAATGTCAAAAGAGCTGAAGTGATAGAAAATGCTGGTTTAGATCATAATGATAAAAATACAATCATTCAATATGAAACAATTATGAGTGAAGTACAATCTATGATAATAGAAGAAAGTGCAATCCCATACAATCCAGGAAAAACCAATTCAATAAAAGAAAGAATTATCCAAAAAGACTTAGGTAAAAAGTTTGAAGATACTCAAGTAACAACACAACTTCTTGAAGCGATGTTTAGAGTTGATGGTGTTGTTGAAAATATGGTTGAACAAGCCCATAAAAAAATTATGTATATTCCTCAATTAAAGACTACTGAATTTGGGGAAGAAACTTATTTAATTAGAGATTTCCAACTTGATTTCTCAAAGTTAGTATATACACCAATTACTGATATCAATATCATTAAGAAAAGTCTTACTGACAACAAAGAAGCCATTATTGAAGTAGATGGAGGATTTATCTTAAGTAGCATTAAGCCAGAAAAGCGGTTGGTTGATGCAATAAGACAAATAAGTGAAATTGATTATGAGAAAGCAACAACGACAATCCAAAGTGTTGTAAAGCAGTTTTTAACTTTCTATAGGAACAAGTATTCAGAAAGCGAAGTTAATAACATTTGTACAATGTACATACAAGATATTACCGAGCAGTTAAAGTCTCAGTTACTTCAAAATTTGGCAGTTGTTCATAAAGGTATTGTTGAAGTCGTAAGTGGTATTGAAACTAAGATTGTAAGTAATGTGCTCAATATTGAAAGTAACATTAAGGACATCTATGAAGCACCAGAAACTGGAACTAGTATTAAATCATTAGTTTACTCAGGAGCAAATAAATCTGTCGTTTCTCCGTTCAAATTCGATAGTAATCCAGAAAGAATATTTGCTTTAGTATGTGAACATTCACCAGAGGTTATCCAATGGTTAAGACCAAATCAAAAACAGTTCAATATTACCTATGACAGAAATAAGTTGTATATTCCTGATTTTGTTGTGGAAACTGCAACAGACTATTATCTTGTCGAAGTCAAAGGTTTAAATATGCTTGATAATCCACAAGTAAAGGCAAAACAAGAAAGAGCAATTCAATATTGCAAGCTAGCAAGTGAGTATAACATAGCTAACGAGTACAAACCGTTCACATACTTATTTATACCTGAAGATCAGTTTGATACTACCACAAGTTTTGGTAGTCTTATTCGATTTAGAAATAATAATGGATTGGAGGGAATCTAAAATGGGCATAGCAGAAAAATTCAGTGATTTTTATGAAAAAATAAAAATGTCAAGAGAAAACATGGAAATCATCTCTTATAGATACAATAGATTATCAAAGACCTTAAGTGAGTATTTCTATGGCTCTAGTTCAACAAATTATAGTTTATATGTTGGCTCATATGGTCGAGATACAGAAGTCTATATCAGTGATATAGATATGTTGTTTAAATTACCATATTCAAAATATAAACAATATGATGGATATTACGGTAACGGACAATCTGCATTACTTCAAGAGGTAAAAGTGGCATTACTTAATACTTATCCGAAAACTACCATCAAAGGTGATGGACAAATTGTTTCGGTATATTTCGCAGATGGAACATATTTCGAAGTACTTCCAGTTTTTAAAAACACAGATGAATCTTTTACTTATCCCGATTCAAACGATGGAGGTAAATGGAAAATCACAAATCCGCAAACCGAGCAAAAAGCAATTCAAGATATGAACAATAGCACTAACAAAAACTTAAAAAAACTTTGCAGAATTATGAGAGTATGGAAAGAACAGAACAATGTTCAAATACCTGGTATTCTAATTGATGTTTTAGCATATAATTTTATAAAAGATTATGTGTATAAAGATAAATCGTACCTTTATTATGATTTATTTACTAGAGATTTCTTAAAATTTCTTTCTGAAGTTCCAATGACACAAAATAAATGGTTAGTCATGGGTAGTAATAGATACATTTATCATTATTTATCATTTCAATCTAAAGCGAAAGATTCTTACAATATTGCTGTAAATGCTATAGATTATGAAACAAGAGGTTTTAGTTATAGTTCTAATCAAGAATGGAGAAAAATATATGGCAGTCAATTCTAATGAACATAAGTTATTAAAACAACAGATCAGAGAAAATTATGGTAGAGTATTATATTCATATACAGCTCATATAAAGATGGCTCATTTACTTGAAAAGAAGGATAACTACTTAAAATTCATTCAAATCGTTTTGTCAACATTAACAGGGTCGTCATTATTTGTTTTAATGTTTAGTGATCAAAAAGTCATTGCAATAATTGGTACCATTATTTCAATTATTCTAATCATTATAACGGGTTTATCGAAAACGTTTCATTTTAGTGAAAGGGCATTTCAACATGTTTTAGCTCATAATTCATATTGGAAAATTAAAGAGGCATATACCTCGTTAATAGTAGATTTTGATAGATTAGAATTGAGTAATATTATTATAAAAAGAGATGACTTACTTGAGCAAACAGCCATGATAAATCAGGTTTACCCTAAAACGAGTGCCAAGGCATATAAGCTAGCACAACAAGCATTACAAGTAGAGGAAGAACAAACATTTAAAAAAGGTGAAGTAGAGGAATTATTACCTAAATTATAGTAGATATACTCATTTTATAACTATTCTATACAAAAAAATCCATAAAAGGAGCGAAAAAATATGTGGGATTATGCATTATTATCTAAGATTGCAAAGAAATTTGGTGGGCCAGCAATGTTTCTAGCTACCATTTTTACTGCTGGTCGTATATACGAAGAAGACAAGATATCATAAGTGGTGGAGTAGAAATTATCGAGTCTATCAAGGCAAAAGTGATTGAAATGAAAAATGAAAAGAAAATTGATGAATTTAAAGAAGAATTAATCCTTGGAATCGAAAATTATGATAAAAAAAGTAAAAACTAGCAATGATAAATATATGATAGTTTTATTTTATTCGATCATGAAATAGATGGAAAGTATGAAATGTTTGATTATAAATTGCATACTTGGAAATATGCATAGGTTATACTTAATTAGACAGATTTATAATAGATTTGTTAATAATTAGCTCACGAAAGAGATGTTTAAAATACCTATAGTGCAAGGTGCACAGACGATTATAAAGAACAAATAGTAGTTAGGTTTATATGTGTGTGTAATAACATTAAAATGGGTATACTTTCCTACCGTGTCCTCTAAAGGGTATATAGGTGGACAAAAGAACACTTTTCTTTCATTGTCCTACACTTTCCCACTGTGTCCTCCAAAGGGTATGTTGATGGACAAAAGAACACTTTTAAGTGTTTTCACTAAAAAGTGCGAGTTTATTTGTGCTACTATGGCACCACAATTGTCTGTACCTTGTTTTACCCCTTTTTTAATGAATTTAAGCGAGTTTTAGGGGAAAAATCATGTTAAAACGATAAAAAACGCAAAAAAAGATGAATTTCTGACTTTAAAAAATCAGGTTCATCTTTTTTTTGTTGTTTTAATCAAAAGTGCTCGACCGGAGTTTAATGTAAACGTCAATTATTAACACCCAATTTAGGTTTTTTCGATATTTTTAACAATTAAATTTAGCTGATTAGAAACGATGATGTCTTGAGTTTCTTTTAAAATACTTTAAACTGTACATACTTTGAGTTGTCGTTATTAATTTTATGTTGATAAGGTTTATTACAATAGCCCCACTCGCATAAACTAGCATATGCAGTATAATAATGTGTCTACCATGTCAAGGACTAATAAAATAAAGCGAATAACTGCTATTGACAAAAACACCAAAATCGACTAAAATGATATCGAATTGCAAATTAGACGAAAAGAGGGCGTGCGTATGTATGTGAAAAGACATATGGAATCTGTTATAGACAATGCTTTGAAACAATATAAGACGGTATTATTAACCGGACCCAGACAAGTTGGTAAAACAAGTCTTTTAAAACATAAGTATGATAAAAATTATGAATATTTAACCTTTGATGATATTAATCAATTAAGGTTGGCTACAGAAGATCCAATTTTATTTATGCAACAACATAAAGATAAAACGATTTTTGATGAAGTTCAGTATGTTCCCACACTTTTTCCAACCATCAAGCTTGAAATCGATAAATATGATATTTATGGAAGATATTTAATGACAGGCTCGCAAGCATTCCACCTCATGAAAAATATTACAGAATCATTGGCTGGAAGAATTGCTATTAGAGAACTATTAGGACTATCACTTAGAGAAAAATTTGATATTAATTTTACAAAGCCATTTTTAAGTGAACGGTCATACTTTGATGAACGAAAAAGTCATTTAAAAAAATATGATCAACTTTGGTATCATATTCATAGAGGATCGTTTCCAAGACTTATTGATGAAAACATGGATTGGGAAGCATTCATGAGCGACTATGTAAAAACTTATATTGGAAGAGATGTGCGTGATATTGTCAATGTTGGCGATGAATTGGCATTTTCTAAATTTATGATAGCTGTTGCTGCAAGAAGTGGTGAAATGCTTATCTATAGTCATATTGCCGATGAAACAGGTGTGTCGGTGAATACTATTAAAAGATGGGTATCAATATTGGTAACTTCAGGATTGGTTTATCTTCTAGAGCCATATAATAGCAATATTCTTAACAGAATTGTTAAGACACCTAAATTATATTTTTTAGATACAGGATTACTTGCATATTTAACAAGATGGACATCAGCAGAAGCATTAAAAAACGGGGCCAGAGCTGGTCATGTATTTGAAACATTTATCATGTCAGAAATTATCAAATCATATAAAAATGCTGGGTATATTAATCTTCCTTTCTCTTATTATCGTGACAAAGAAAAAAATGAAATTGATTTGATTATTGAAAAGGATGATGTTTTATATCCTATTGAAATAAAAATGACAGCAAATCCGCAAAAAAGAATGGTTACAGCCTTTGCTCAATTAGATAAATTACCTCATAAAAAAAGAGGACTTGGTGCTATTATATGTCAATATGAACACATGATTTACATTAAAGACGATGTTGTCTCAATACCGGTAGAGTATATCTAATATTTAAATCAAAGACATGATTAAGGATAAAATGTAAAAAACGTTTATAGATTTGATGAATCATATTTGAAAGTTTGCTATAGACGGTTAAATTTTTAAGTAATTAATTACAATTTAATCTAACATCTAAGGTATATAGTTAAAAAGGAATAATGGTTGGATAAACATTACAAGTATTCAATTCAATTGTTTATTTTACTTGTCAATTATATATACAATGTTTCTTATAAAAAAGTAAATTTTCAATATAGTAAATGACTACCCTATCAAATTTTAAGTGACCTTTAATTTTAATAATATTTTTATTATGTGTATCATTGGAATGCATGATGAATATGCGAATTAATCATAAAGTAATAGCAAAATAGTCTTAAAAGTACCAAAAAAATAAACACTGTGCAGTATTGGGGTGAAACACAGTGCAGTATTCAATAATAAGGGGTAAAACAAGGTACGGACAAGACAAAACAGACTTGAAAGACTCCAATGTGAGTCTTTTTTTTCGTTGAATAGGAAATCGTAATTAAAATCTTAAAAATGGTTAACAAGAAAAAATCTCAGGAAAGAGACTAAAACAGATAACGATCAAAAACTTATTTCAAAACATTTAAAGTTAACTTGTTATAGATATCTTTAGGAATAAGATGTTGCAGGCCACAATTTGGACACCAGTCAAGCGGGAAAGGCGTGGTAAAATCTTCCATATCAAGTGCGTAATCACCAAAGTGGGTACGCAATTCATGATGACAGTTTAAACATTTCATATCGACATAAACATTGAGATTAGGCACTTTTTTAAAAGCGTTAAAAGACATAGGATTCATCACATCACACATGGGATGTGATAAATATTCTTGATAAGCGGATTTAAGCTCATCTTCAGATAGCTTAACAGTAACAGTAGAAAAGAATTTAGGCATCAGATATGTACTCCTTATTATGATTTAGATATGAATGTTTAAGATTTAAAACCATCTTTGAACCACAATAACAAATGAGTGGATCAAACTTAAAGGTCTTTAATAATAGTATACGCCATTTGAGACGAGATTGAGCAATATAAATAGAAATAGCAGACACCATTTTGACTTTATGTGCAGATCTTAAGGAACGATTGGCATAGAAACCATAGTATCTCAGCTGATGAAAACGGTAATCGTGAATGTGTCTGATAAGCGTCCTAATAAAAGAAAATACAGGCTCAGTTATCTTTATCGGATGAGCGGGATCTTCATGAGGCGTATAAACCCAAGTGACTTGATGGGTTTCTTCATCAAGCGACAAGATGTTTGATTCAGCGATTGGTGGATGAGAAGCATATCTGGAAATATAATCAGCAATTTTTTTTGAAGAATAGAAGGTATTTTCTTCACTGATTTTCGGACCATTGACATAGAAACCATTTTGATATTGTTTGATTAGTTTGGTTCTGAGTTTATTAAAGTCATGATATAAAGATTTGGTAGCAAAAAGTTTTAGACATTTGGAGACGTTGGTTAAGAGTAAGTACATGAATGTTTTTCTTAAGCGTTCAAAAGGAAAGAAAAACATGGGTTTAGATTTACCGGTTTTATCAATGGTTTGTTCAGCCAATAAAACGTGTAGGTGTGGATGCAGATTTAAGGGTCTACCAGAAGTATGTAAGAAGGAAATAAAACCTAAACGCACATCGGTTTGATGATCACGTTTGGAATGTCTAATTGACATGGTTAAAGCTTGATTAACCGTTTGGAATAAGCAATCAAAGAGTTGACGACATTTCCAAAAATAAGGTCTCATATCAAAAGAAACAGAAAAGACAAAATGACGATGAGGTACATTTAATAGTTTCTTTTGGATTTCTATAGAGCGTTCATCACGGTATTTATGGCCACAGGAAGGACAAAAGCGAGAATGACAAGAAAGACCAGTGAGGTGATAGTTATCACAAGAGGTACATTCATAGAAGAGATAACCTTTGGATAAGTCTTTACAAGCTATCATCGCTTCAACATTTTTGATGATTGTAGGACGTAGTTTATGTTTAAATTCAGCAAAGAATGCATCCCAATAAGTTCTAAAAAGATATTGAATAGAGACGTGGGATTTAGATTGATTTCTAACGGCTTTAAGATTGGATAGTTTGATGAGTTCATTTTCATAGACGGAATTACCGTTCATCGCTGCAGCAGCCAGTAAATCTTTATATTTAGTTTTAACATAAGTATGTGTGTTCATACGTATAGGATATAAAAAAACGAGAAAAAAAGAAAGAGGCGATTTTAATCGCCCCGAGTGAAATTTATTTCACTTTTAGTTTTGTAAATGGAATACGTTTACATGAAAAATATTACGCATTTTAATATACTAGATTATTAAAATGATGTAATATAGTTAGGTAACTAAGTAATAAGGAGTGATTAGATGGATAATAAAGTATATATAAGAGAGCTGTTTATTCTTAATAATAAGCTAAAACGCTTGTTAGATACGAAGCATCAGAAGAATGGTTTACATTCTGGACAAGCACGTGTATTAATCTATTTATATAGAAATAAAGACCAAGAAATCTATCAAAAAGACATTGAATCCACGTTTCAAATTAGAGGCGGATCAGTGACAGGCATTATTGATAGTTTAGTTAAGTATGACTATATTAAAAGAGTCAGTTTAGAATCTGATAAAAGAAAGAGAAAGATTGTTTTAACTTTAAAAGGTGAAACATTCGCCGAACACGGTATTGAAACTACGACCCATATGGAAAGTAGAATAAATGACTTAATGGATGAAAAAGAAAGAGTGGTTTTTGAATCAGTGTTATTAAAGATGAATAACTGGATCGATGAGGAGGAACAAAATGAGAAAACTAACTAAATATTTTAATACAGTTAAAAAAGATTTAATAATGGTTCCTTTTTTAATTTTTATTGAAGTAATATTTGAAATTTTAATCCCTGTTTTTATGGGAAAATTAATTGATGATGGGATTAAGGCAACTGATGCTTTAGGTAGTGCTGCCCCTAATCAAAACATTATATTAATGTATGGGGGATTAATGATTGTTTCAGCAGTCATTGCCTTAATATTTGGGATTCTGGTAACAAAAAAGGTTTCTAAAGTGTCAACTGAGTTTGGACATAACTTAAGACAAGCTCAATTTGAAAAGATTCAGTCATATTCATTTGAAAATATTGATAACTTTAAAACCTCAAGCCTTATCACAAGAATGACTTTAGATGTTAATACGATTCAACAAACAACGAATATGACATTAAGGGTTGCCTTAAGAGCTCCTTCGATGTTTTTGTTCTCGATTATTAGTATTAGTATATTTGCTGGATGGTTGGCAGCGGTGTTTGTCATTGTAATACCTATCTTACTATTTGGATTTTATATTATCTTATCAAAGGCATACCGTTATTTTGTCCAAATGTTCGATAAAATTGATAACTTAAACCTGGTTATACAAGAAGATTTAATCGGGATTAGAACCGTTAAATCTTTTGTTAGAGAAGATTATGAAATTGACCGTTTTAATAGTGCTGTTGATGATGTTAGAAAAATAGGGATTACGGCCGAAAAAATAACCATTTGGAATAGACCTTTAATGCAGTTTTCCATTGGCTTAAGTTTTGTCTTAATTGGCTGGTTTGGTTCCCAGTTAATGGTATTTGGTAATTTAACTGAAGGTCAGTTTGCCAATACCATTACCTATGTAAACCAAGTGTTATTTAGTTTAATGATGATCAGTCATGTCTTCTTAATGTTTGCGATGTCAAGGGCAGCTATGGAAAGAATTACTGAAGTTTTAGAAGAAGAACCATTACTCGTAGAATCAAATAATCCTGTAAATGAAATTAAGGACGGCTCTTTTGAATTTGAGAATGTTGGGTTTAAATACGGAAAACTTGATAATAAACCAGTACTCTCTAATGTTAATTTAGATGTACCAAGTGGTTCATTTGTGGGTATTTTCGGATCAACTGGAACCGGTAAATCAACTTTAGTTCAACTACTATCAAGGTTATATGATACAACAGAAGGAACTATTTATGTTGGCGGAAAAGATATTAAAAATTATAGTTTAGAAACCTTAAGAAAAGACATTATCTTAGTTCTCCAAAAGAATGTCTTATTTAGTGGAACGGTTAAAGACAATATCTTATGGGGTAAAAAGGATGCATCAGACGAAGAAGTCATAGAAGCTTTAAAGAGTGCTCAAGCTTATGATTTTGTGATGTCAATGGAAAAAGGATTAGATTCTTGGATTGAACAAGGTGGGGTTAACGTCAGTGGTGGACAGCGCCAAAGACTAACGATTGCCAGAGCATTAATTGGAAACCCTAAAATCTTAATCTTAGATGATTCAACCAGTGCGGTTGATACCAAGACTGATTCTAAAATTAGAACGGCCCTTAAAAACCACTCACCAAATATGACAAAAGTAGTTATTTCACAAAGATTATCTTCACTTGAAGATGCAGATATCATTATATTAATGGATGAAAACGGAATTAATTCAGTTGGGTCACATGAAGATTTATACCAAAACAATAAAATGTATAAAACTATTTATGATGCCCAATCTAGATCAAAGGAGGTCGAAGAATAATGCAAAAAAAACAGCTAAGAGCAAAAAAAGGCACATTCAAAAGACTTCTAGGACTTGTGTTTAGATTAAATAAAGTAAGTATTATATTAGTTGTCCTATTTATGTTAATAGCAACATTTGCGAACGTTGGCGGAATGTCAATGGTTCAAAATGTATTAGCAGAAGCAGGTAACATGGCTGAAACGGGTAGTACTGATTTTAGTCAAATTATAATCTATATAGGAATTATGATAGCATTCTTCTTAATCAATATGACGTTCAGTTATACGTATTTAAGAATTATGGTTAATGTTGGACAAAACTCGTTACTTCATATTAGAGGTGGATTATTTAGCCATATGATTGATTTACCACTTAGGTATTTTGATACCAACAAACATGGTGACATTATGAGCCGTTATACCAACGACGTCGATGCCACTAGACAAATGATTGGTCAAAGCTTACCTAACCTTATTAGTTCTTTACTATTAATGTTAGGTTACTTAGTCGCAATGATTGTTACATCATGGCAGTTATCCATATTTACCGTATTCTTTGCTGGTGTTCTTGTGTTATCCACAAGAATGATTGCGAGAGGCTCTAAAAAATACTTTGTTGCTCAACAAAGGAACGTTGGGGCATTAAACGGGTATGTTGAAGAGATGATTGAAGGTCAAAAAGTGGTTAAAGTATTTAGACATGAAGAAGAAGCTATAAAAGACTTTTCAAAACTCAACAGACAAGTTGCCGACTCCGCACGTATCTCTATGAGTAGAAGTGGTATGTTAATTCCTATTACGATTAATGTAGGATTCTTAGGATTCTCCGTAACAGCAATTATTGGCGGGATTATGGCAATTAATAATTTGTTAACTGTCCCGCAGCTAGTCGCTTACTTACTATTCACTAGACAGTTTATGGGCCCAGTTAACCAAATGGGTCAACAATTAAACTTTGTTCAAATGGCTTTGGCTGGTTCTAGTAGAGTATTTGAAGTCATGGATTTAGAAAAAGAAGTTGATGAAGGTCATATTACCCTTGTTAACGCAACCTATAATGAACAAGGCGAACTAGTTGAAACAAATGATTCAACCAGTATATGGGCTTGGAAAAACGGGAATGCACTAACCTTAGTAAACGGGGATGTAAGATTAGAAAATGTAGATTTCGGTTATACAAATAAAAAACTGGTTTTAAAAAATATTTCAGTGTTTGCGAAACCTGGTCAAAAGATTGCTTTTGTAGGATCTACTGGTGCGGGTAAAACAACCATCACCAACCTGATTAATAGATTCTATGAGATCAATAGTGGGGTTATTACATTTGATGGAATTGATATTAAAGATATTAAGAAATCTTCTTTAAGAAGATCCTTAGGGATTGTCTTACAAGACACCCATTTATTCCAAACTACCGTAAGAGAAAACATTAGATATGGTAACTTAAATGCCAGTGATGAAGCGGTAATTGAGGCAGCTAAACTTGCTAACGCCCATGAATTTATCTTAAAACTCCCTGAAGGTTATGATACAGTTATTACAGGAGACGGGTCGAATCTATCTCAAGGTCAAAGACAACTTATTTCTATCGCAAGAGCTGCGATATCCAATCCCCCTGTCTTAATCTTAGATGAGGCAACCTCATCTATAGATACCTATACAGAAAGATTAATTCAAAATGGTATGGATAGATTAATGGAAGGTAGAACTGTGTTTGTGATAGCCCATAGACTATCGACCATTAAGAACTCTAAGGCTATTATTATCTTAGAAGATGGTAACATTGTCGAACGTGGTAAACATAGTGATTTAATTGATTTAAAAGGAACTTATTATCAACTTTATACAGGTGCCTTTGAATTAGAATAATAAATACAAATCAGATAAAGATTAAACCTCTAATCGCATTCATGTTATAATATTAACAGATGCGCTATAAGAGGTTTTTTTCTTTAAACACATGTAGAACTAATGATGTGATTTGGGTAGGCTAAACTATAAAAAAGATTGATATTTTAATTTTAACGTGATACAGTTGTTTAGAGGTAGCGCTTTCGATTATCAATATACAGAGTTGACAATTCCAATCATAAATTAGAAAATAAGGGAGGTTGATCATCTTGATTCTAAATGTTGCGATAGTAGAAGATGATGCTGAGAGTGTAAAACTATTAAAAAGTTATTTCATAAGATATCAAAGAGAAAATCAAAATATTGCTTTTGAATTTTATATTTTTGATGATGGCGTAAAGATAATAAGCAATTTTAAACCAATTTATGACATTATTTTATTAGACATAGAAATGGAAATTACTGATGGTTTAAGAACTGCAGAAATCATAAGGGAGACCGACCAAAAAGTAATTATTATATTTGTTACAAATATGCCACAATATGCAATTAAAGGCTATTCTGTTAACGCAACGAACTATTTACTAAAACCACTACCATATTTTGCTTTTTCAGAAGAAATCAGTAAATCAATTGAACGCATTAAGCGAGAAAAACAAAATAAAAATATTATTATTAAAACTGAAAATTGTATTAAAAAAATTGATAGTGATGAAATATTATTTATTGAAAGTATCAAACATGATTTAATTATTCATACGGAACAAGATTTTTTTGAAATAAGGGATACATTAAAAAAATATGAAGATATCCTACAAGATTATAATTTTAATCGAGCTAATAACTCTTATCTCATTAACTTAAAACATGTTAAAGGTGTAGAACAAGATTTTGCATTAGTAGGCAATCATAAATTAAAAATTGCTCGCTCAAAAAAGAAACAATTTATGGAACATTTGGTTAATTATTTAGGTGAAAAAGTATGATAATTTTAAGCAATAGTGCAGAAGTTATGTTAAACACGCCAAGAATTTACGCCTCAATAGCACAATTTTTAGCGGTGTTTTTTTACATTAAGTATAGTTCAAAAAAGTATAGTAATAATATAACAATTGGTATTTCAATCATTTCTTTAATTGTTTTTGTGTTATTTCATCATTGGGCATTGACTTGGCCACTAGATTTATGGATTTTTGGGATGTTTCTTTCATTCGTTTTAATGTTCTTAAATGTGTTTTTATTGACAAAATACAGTGTATTAGTATCTTCTTATATTACCATATTAGCTTTTATCATATCTGAACTCGTTGCCTCGATAACTTGGCAATTGGAATACTTTTTAATTGTGAATAATTTTAATGATTTTGTGAATGTTTTAGTATATAGTCCGTTAAAATTATACAACTACAATTTATCTATTTCGATTATCATGATAATAATGTATGCTTTGTTCTTTGCGCTATTAAATCCGTTTGAAAAGAGATACCAGCATAATCTAAAGGGATTTGACGTGAAAATTAATGATTTAATGACTGCTATCGTAACTGCAATATTAGTATTCTCGATTTCAAACTTTAGTTTTTTAAATATTAACTCGCCAATTTCATCAACTGGAGCCATGGAAATATTCTATATTCGAACCTTGGTTAATCTAGTAGGGTTTATCTTACTGTATTCACTTAGAGAACATAATTATAGTGCCCAAAAAACGTTAGAAGTAGATTTAATGAAAAGAATGTTAGACAATCAATATAATCAATATCAAGTATCTATGAAATCAATTGATACTATTAATCGTAAATACCACGATTTAAAACATTATATAGAATTGATCAAGAATGAGCTTGATTATGAAAAGAAAATTGCACATATTACGGAATTTGAAAACTCAATCAAGTCAGTTGAAAACACGTATCAGACTAACAATCGAGAAATAGATGTTATTATAAACAGTAAAGAAGAAAGTTTAAGAGAAAATAATATTAATATTACGGTTGTGGCAAATGCTGAGAAACTTAATTTTATTTCTACGATTGATATAGTGTCAATCTTCAGTAATGCTATTGATAATGCTATTGATAGTTTAAAATTAGTCAAAGATAATAATAAACGTTTATTGAAGTTAGCAATAGTAGAAGAAAAAGGATTTATTATCATTAAAATGGAAAACTACTATGAAACTCAGATTAAAATTGACAAAGGTCGATTTTTGACAACAAAACTTGACGATACATATCACGGTTATGGAATTAGAAGTATGCAACATGCTGTTGAAAAATACAATGGTATGTTGACCATTGACACAAAAAATAATTGGTTTACCGTAGTAATTGCTATACCACTCCCTACACAATAATAGAATCAATAAATATTTCGAAAGAAGATTATATTCCAAAAAAGTATGATTCACTGTAACGAAATTTATTTTCACATATTATGATAAAATTTGAATATAAAATGAAACTTGGGGGGATTGAAAATGGAAAATAATATTAATAGAGACAGCAAAGTATGAGACAAATGAAAAAATCATTTAATGTAATCTTTTTGATCTGTATACTTGTTGGTTGCACACAAGGATTACCCCAATTAAACACACCTACAAATTTTATTATCGAAGATGATTTAATTACATTCACTGAAGTTACAGATGCTACTAATTATATTATTTTAATTAATAATGAGGAAATTTTCATTACTGAATGCTCTTATAAACTTAATGATCCAGGTATTTACTCTGTTAAAGTTAAAGCACAAGCTAATGGATATAAGGATTCACCGTATACCAAAGAGATCACATATTTAGTTGCAGAAACCAATCATAATTTTGGCTTTGTTTATAGTTTGAAGTCAAATATGGACTTAACTATTTATGATATAACACTAACCAATCCAATACTTGAATTAAGTAATATCGACAGTGGCTATATTGTGTACTCAAATAATTCAATTAAAATTAAGCAAGAATACTTGCACACATTAACACTAGGTAAACATGATTATGTATTAAAAATAAACGGATTTTCATATGAGATTGAAATACATATAATTGATTCTGAAGACCCTTACTTGATGATATACAGTAATTATTACTTTGATCAATCACGTGATATGATTATAAGGTTTGACACATTTGACAGTAAAGTTGGTGTGTCGGGGATTTCTCTTACTGAAGATAATTTTACCTTAACAGATGATAAGGTTATTGTTAATAAAGACTTTATTCAAAAATACTTTGAAGAAAACCCCAATATCAATATGTATATCTTAACGATTCATTTTGAAAAAGGGAACAATATTAATCTAGCTAGAATATGGTTACATAAAACTATGATAGATTAAGACCAATAGAATAATAAGGGAACATAACCAAATAAAATTATTATCGTTTGATAAAAAGAAAAGCCACTTTGGTATTTCAAGGAGGTTTTTTTTAGATAATTGTAGTATGTTAACAAGTAACTATACCTCAATTATGAAAATTTTAAAAAGTATTAATTATGACAATTAACTATTAATAAAACCCATTTGATAAAAATACAAGTCAATTAACAATAATGGATTGAAATTAAATAATTATTTTCTTTAAGTAACTTATTGTGTAAACTGCAAAGTATGCAAAAAAAAATACCATTTATGGAAAAAAGCACTTTAAAAATTGGTAACATGTTATGATAAATTCATAAATAAAAGGGCTTTCATAAAAAATTAATAAAAGTGAAACTCTACATAAGGAGTATGTTGAGTGAAATATCAAAAAATAATTGAACAAATGACTTTAGAGGAAAAAGCAAGTTTGACATCTGGTCATGATTTTTGGCAAACCCAAGATATTGAAAGATTTGGGATTCCTAAAATGTTTCTTGCCGATGGACCTCACGGGGTTAGAAAGCAAGCTGCAGCTGCAGATCATTTAGGCCTAAATGAAAGTATAAAAGCAACTTGTTATCCACCAGCTGTCTCTCTAGCAAACACATGGAACACAGAATTAGTAGAAAAAGTAGGACAAGCTTTAGGCAAAGAGGTCGTATCTCAAAAAGTTAATGTCTTGTTAGGGCCAGGAACGAATATTAAAAGAAATCCATTATGTGGAAGAAACTTTGAATATTACAGTGAAGATCCTTATTTGTCAGGTAAAATGGCATCTGCACAAATAAGAGGGATTCAATCAAATGGAATATCAGCATGTGTTAAACATTTTGCAGCCAATAATCAAGAAGAAAGAAGATTGGTTATTGATTCTGTGATAGACGAAAGAACATTAAGGGAAATATATTTAACACCATTTGAAATGGCTGTTAAAGAAGGGAAAGTAAGCACGCTGATGTCAGCATACAATAAAGTTAATGGAACTTTCGCCAATGAAAATATGCATTTATTAAGAACAATACTTCGGGAAGATTGGGGTTTTGAAGGGCTTATTGTTACCGATTGGGGAGGTAATAACGATCGCATTAATGGATTAATTGCTGGTAATGATTTAGAGATGCCAGGTAATGGCGGTGATACAGATCGAGAAATTATTGAAGCAATTAATAACAAATCATTAGACGAAAAATATCTAGATGAAGCGGTTAATAGAATCTTATCAATTAATGAATCGACTGCACAAGCTATAAATAATTATCAAAAAGATGTTGACTTAGAAAAAAATCATCAAGTTGCTTATGAAGCTGCACAAGAAGCGATAATTTTATTGCAAAACAAAAATAATATATTACCTTTAAATGAAAAAGATAAAGTTTGCATCATCGGTGAATTTGCAGAAAATCCACGTTATCAAGGCGCTGGATCATCACTTGTGAATCCAACTAAATTAGACATAACATTAGATTTTATTGATAAGTATCCACTTAATTATATAGGTTATGTAAAAGGCTTTAAACGTTATGGTAAAAAAAGCAAGAAACTTCTAAAAGAAGCTATTAAACTAGCTGAAAAATCAGATGTTATTATTCTCTATTTAGGGTTAGATGAAATTACTGAAGTAGAAGGTTTAGATCGCTTGAATATGAATTTACCTAAAAATCAATTAACTCTAGTGGATGAACTCAGTGAATTAGGTAAAAAAATAGTTGTAGTATTATCATCAGGATCGGCGATTGAAATTCCTTTTACAGATAAAGTAGATGGCATTATTCATGGTTATTTGTTGGGTCAATCAAATGCAAAAGCAATATTAGATGTAATAACGGGTAAAGTTAATCCGTCAGGGAGATTATCGGAAACTATTCCCTTTGATTATGAAGATATTCCTTCAGCACCTTACTTTCCAGGAAAAGAATTAACAGTAGAATATCGTGAAGGGTTGTATGTTGGTTATCGCTATTTTGATAAAGTTGATATGGATGTATTATATCCATTTGGGTTTGGTTTGTCTTACACAACCTTCAGTTATAATGATTTAATTATTACTGATAATGGTATCACATTAAACGTAACCAATACCGGTAATTACGACGGAAGTGAAGTTGTTCAACTTTATATAGGTCTAGATAATAGTAATTTATATCGTGTAAAAAAAGAATTAAAAGGATTTAAAAAGGTTTTTCTAAAAAAAGGTGAAACTAAACAGGTTCATATACCTTTTGATGAATATACATTTAGATACTTTGACGTTGAAAAAGACAATTATTTAATTGAAGAAGGAACTTATCAAATATATGTTGGTAAAAATGTTAATGAGATAGTCTTAACAGGTGAAATTAAAGTAAATGGTGTTAAAACATATCGTAATGAAATGATTCCTTCCTATTATTCAGGTGATATTAAATCAATTCAACTTGAAGAATTTGAAAATTTACTCAAACATAAAGCGCCGGATTCAAAACGAAAATATATCAAAAAGAATCGAATACTCGTTGATTATAATACAACTGTAGCAGAATTGAGATATGCAAAAGGATGGACAGGTAGACTGTTTGCCTGGGGGATTACAGTGATTCCTAAAATACTAAAATTTTTTGGAAAAAAACAACTTTCAAACACGATTTATATGGGAATGTACCACCAACCAATGCGAGGAATATCAAGAATGACAAACGGTATGATTAACTGGGAACAATTAAAGGGTTTATTAATTATGTTCAACGGCAAATTTTTCAGAGGTTTTAAAACATTTATAAAAGCCGGAAGAAATAAACGTAGACGACTAAAAGCACAAAGGTAGGAATAAGACAATGGACTATAGTATTGAAGTAGAAGAAATAAATTCCTTAAAACGGTTAAACAAATATTATGAAAATGAGAAATACCGTATTAATTATTATGTTTCATTACAAGCTGCAAAAAATAAAAAAAAGTTAAAGAAAGCAAATCACGAAGAAAAAACTAAAATTAATGAAAGAAATATTCAAGCAGAACTTAAAAAAGTAAAAAAATTAGAAACGCTTGAAAAAACATACAAGGAAAATAGTCATCGAATTGAGAAACTAGCTAAACAAGCTTTACAAAAGGTTGAGACTAAAGCAGAAAAACAAAACAGAATTAATAAAATTAAAGCCTTGAAAAAATCCAGAAAAGAACTAATTAAAGAACAAAAAGTACAATTATCTAATTATTCTGAAAGTGATTTTGAATATATACTTATTAAAAATAATATTAGTAATATTAAATTTAATGTCAACACAAAAATTGAAAACATAATGCAAAATATCACATTTAAAAAAACTGAAAAAATAATAATTAGTATTATTAAACTTTTAAAAACAATTCATTACTTTTTCTTTTCTATTTGGAAAAAAATTAAAATGAAACATCCAGGGGTTGCACAGTTTCTTGTATTTTTTATGATTAGTAATGGTGTTACGCTATTACAACTAGCTTTAATGCCAATGTTTAAATCGATTTTTAATGAAACTAATATGATAAATATTAACTTACTGTGGGGGCGTATAGGTAATAATTTTGATGGAACTCCTTATTATATGTTTAATTATCCAAAAGGTCCCATCATTGATGGAACTGGTGGCGGTTTAGCTTATTTTATGGCAGTTCAAGTGACATTAGCCATCGCTCAAATTATTAATTTCTTTACACAAAGAAAAATTACCTTCAAATCAGATAGTAATGCTTGGGTTGCGGCAGTATGGTATTTTGCTGCTTACATTGCGATAACATTAATTGCAGCAGCCGCACAAGGTTTCTATAAAGCGCCAATTTATAATTTATTCATGAATACTTTTAACATGGGAAGCGGTGGCGAACTTATTGCTGACTTTATCACTATGATTATTAATAGCGCTATATCATTTTGGGTATTTTTCCCAATATTCAAAGTAATCTTTAAACAAAAAAATGAAAATAAATAATTGGATTAAAAAGGGAACAATCATGGATAGAAAATATATTACATTTGCAATACCATCCTATAATTCACAAGATTATCTATCTAATTGTATTGAATCCATCGTTGGATTGGGCGAAGAAGTTGAAGTTATTGTTATTAATGATGGATCAAAAGATAATACCCTCAAAATAGCATTAGATTACCAAAAGAAATATCCAAATATCATTCGAATTATTGATAAAGAAAATGGAGGGCATGGATCAGGAGTGAATGCAGGAATCGAAAAAGCAACAGGATTATATTATAAAGTTGTTGATTCGGATGATTGGTTGGATGAAGAAACAGGGAAATTGTTATTAGAACAGGTAAAATCACATGAAACATTAAACATATTACCAGACTTATACATCTTGGACTTCATCTATGAACGAGCAACTGATAATACGAGTTATATAAGAACTTATCAAGAAAATTTTCCAAATAACGTCATATTCGAATGGAATGACCTAAAAAAACCTTTTCTATTTTCAAAAACATTATTGATGCATGCGTTAATGTTCAAAACATCAGTCTTAAAAGAAAGTGGTGTTAAATTGCCACACCATACATTTTATGTAGATAATTTGTTCTCATATACACCACTTTTTTACACAACTAAAATGTTTTATATGCCTAAAGTGATTTATCACTATCATATTGGTAGAGAAGATCAATCTGTTAACATTGATAATATTGTAAAACGGTATGATCAACAAATTAAAGTAATGCGTTTATTATTAAGTGAAGTTAGCTATAAAGAAATCATTAAACTTCCAAAAAAACAAAAGAGGTATATTAAGCAATTTCTACAGGCTATCATGATTATTACTCAGATGTTCACAACTGGCAATAATACAAAAGAAAGAAAAATTGCACTAAAAAGTTTATGGAAAGATTTAAAGAAAAGCGATAAAAAAATGTATAACTTTTTAAGGTATCGTTCTTATAATGTGCTTGTGAATTACTTACCGTGGGAATTTAAAGGTTGGATTATGACTAAAGGCTATCTAAAACTAGCTAAAAAGATTAAGTTAGGGTGATATCATGTATGATTATTTAGTTGTAGGTGCAGGACTATATGGTTCAATTTTCGCTTATGAAGCTCATAAAAAAGGTAAAAAAGTATTAGTCATTGACAAAAGAAATCATCTTGGCGGTAATTTATATACAAAAAAAATTGAAGGTATTAATGTTCATATTTATGGGGCACATATTTTTCATACCTCAAGTGAAACTGTTTGGCAATACATTAACCAGTTTTTATCGTTTAATAACTATATCAATAGTCCTTTAGCTAATTATAAAGGTGAAATTTACAATTTGCCCTTTAATATGAATACTTTTAGCAAAATGTGGGGTATTACTAAGCCCAGTGAGGCAAAACAGATTATTGAACAACAACGAAAAGATTATTATAAAGATAATCCTAAGAACTTAGAAGAACAAGCTATCAATTTAGTGGGAACTGATATTTATGAAAAACTTGTTAAGGGGTATACAGAAAAACAGTGGGGTAAATCTTGTCAAGAATTATTACCATATATTATTAAAAGATTACCAGTTAGATTTACCTATAATAACAATTATTTTAATGATAAATACCAAGGTATACCTGTGGGGGGGTATACACAGCTATTTGATCAATTACTTGAAGGAATCGATGTTATATTAAATGTCGATTATCTTAAGGATAAGGATAACTTTGATAAACTTGCTAAAAAGGTATTATATACCGGACCAATTGACTTATTTTATAATTATCAATTAGGAAAACTAGATTATCGTAGTTTATATTTTGAACAAAAAGTAGTAAATGTTGATAATTATCAAGGTAATGCAGTCATTAATTATACCGACAGAGAAACTCCTTATACCAGAATAATAGAACATAAACACTTTGAGTTTGTAGAGTCTAATAAAACGGTAATCACGAAAGAGTATCCATGTGATTATACAGGTGAAAATGAACCGTACTATCCAATTAATGATTCTAATAATAATCAAGTTTATGAATCTTATAACAAAAAAGCATCTCAAGAAACCAAGTATTTATTTGGGGGAAGATTAGCAGAATATAAGTATTATAATATGGATGATATTATTGAGAAGGTATTAATTTTAGTTCAAAATGAATTGGGATAACAGTAAATAAAACAATTTAATTATATAAAGAAAAAGATTAACAGTTGAATACAATCGTAAAGTAGGAGTGAAGTTATATGAAAATAAGAGATATTTGGAAGGGCACAGCCGTTAAGGTCTGGTTAATTGTCAGTGTATTGATACTAACAATAGTGATTACAGCATCAATAATTGGAACCCAAACGCCTTTCTTAAAAGGAACAGTTGATTCTGTTATGGGTGGACCGAAAAGAGTATTAGTATCAGGCAATCCTGAGGATTACATACGTTATGAAGCAGATTATACATCAAAGGCTGACACATTAAGAGCGGCCAATTTACTGAACGAACAAATTCTTGAAGAAGGTATTATTTTACTTAAAAATGAAGATAATTTATTGCCATTAAACGGTGTTGAAAAGATTACAGTATTCGGAAAAAACTCAACTAACCTAGTGTTAGGTGGATCTGGATCAAGTGCTGGGACAGGTTCTACAACCTCAATTGATTTATATAAAAGTTTAAGCAATGCTGGATTTGAATATAATCCAGTAGCTAAAGATTTTTTTAGTAGCAGTAAATCTGGATCAGGTAGACCAGCTGTGCCAGGCATGGGCACAATATTAACCGGTTATCCTATAGGTGAAACCCCAAAAACACTTTATCAAAATAACACAGCACTCAAAAATAGTTATAAAGATTTTAACGATTTAGCGATTGTTGTGATAACAAGAATGGGCGGAGAAGGTTATGATCTACCTCGTACAATGTTTTGGGATGGATCAAAGTATTCTAATTGGAGTGGAACAGAATTAATTCCTGGAGCAAGAAGTAAAGAAGATCACTATCTACAAATAGATCAGAATGAAACAGATTTGTTAAAAGAAGCAAACGATAATTTCCAAAATGTAGTTGTTTTAATTAACTCACCATCAACCATAGAGACAGGATTTTTAGTAGATCCAACACATTATGCTTATCAACCTAATGTTAAAGGCGCTTTATGGATTGGTACCCCTGGCGCAACTGGAGCGAATGCTATAGGTAAGATTTTAAAAGGGGAAATTAATCCAAGTGGAAGAACTTCAGACACCTATGCAGCTGATTTTAAAAAAGATCCAAGTTGGAATAATTTTGGGAACAACTTAGAAAACGATGGTAATAGGTACAGTGTCGATGGTAAAGAAGGGATTTATGTTGGATATCGGTACTATGAAACAAGAGGATTTACTGATGGTCAAGCATGGTACGATGAAAATGTTATTTATCCATTAGGATATGGTTTATCTTATACAACGTTTACTCAAGAAATAGGCAATACAAGTTTTATAGAAGATGGTACGATTTTAGCAGATGATGAAATTAATATTGATGTTAAAGTAACCAATACAGGAAATATCGCTGGTAAAGAAGTCGTACAAGTTTACTATACAGCACCCTATTATGATGGTGGTATTGAGAAAGCTCATGTTGTGTTAGTTGGCTTTGGTAAAACAGGTACGCTTCAACCAGGACAAAGTGAAACCTTAAGTATCAAATTTACAGTTAGAGATATGGCTTCATACGATTATAACGATGCCAATAACAACGATTTTAAAGGGTATGAAGTCGAAGAAGGCAAGTACATTATTAAATTAATGAATAACTCTAATACAGTTATTGAAGAAAAAGTAGTAGATGTTCCTCTTGGTGGGTATCAATATGAAAAAGACGAAGTAACTGGCACTGAAATAGTTAACTTGTTTGATGATGTTAGCAATCATGTTGATACTTACATGTCAAGACGTAATTGGGAAGGTACTTGGCCAACTAGACCTACAGTTGAAGATAGAGCGGTTGATAGTGATTTCATTGGTTTACTTAATTACCAATTAAATGATAGTCCTACCGACCCTTGGTATCAAAGTCAAATGCCGACCCAAAGTGATGTTGTTAATTCATTTAATGACACAACTATTAAATTATATGATTTAGTCGACAAAAGTTATGATGATTCGATGTGGGATGACTTGTTAGATCAATTAACCATTACACAAATGGTAACCTTAGTTTCACGCGGTAATTTTAAGACTATGAATATCGACAATATTGGTAAACCACTCACAACAGATCCGGATGGACCTAGTGGATTTGCAAACTTTATGGGAGATCCTTCTGTTTATGATACGGCTTATTATGCAAGTGGAGTTGTTTTAGGAGCAACTTGGAGCGAAGAACTAGCTTATAAGTTTGGTAAGATGATTGGAAATGAAGGTTTAATTGGGAATGAACGAGGCGATGGTATGCCTTATTCAGGTTGGTATGCACCAGCGGCAAATATTCACCGTTCCCAATTTGGAGGTAGAAACTTTGAATATTATTCAGAAGATGGTTTACTTTCAGGAAAGTTAGCTGCAAATATTATTAAAGGTGCAAAAGAAAAAGGCGTTTACACATATATAAAACATTTTGCCTTAAATGATCAAGAAACAAATCGTGATAATACTGGACTTATCACTTGGGCAAACGAACAAGCCATGCGTGAATTATATTTCAGACCTTTTGAATTAGCAGTTAAAGAAGGCAAAACAAATGCCATGATGTCAGCATTTAACCGAATTGGGACAACATGGGCTGGTGGTAGTTACCCATTATTAACAGCATTATTGCGTGATGAATGGGGTTTTAGAGGGATGGTTATTACAGATTTTAACCTGAAGACTTATATGAATACTGATCAAATGGTTAGAGCTGGTGGCGATATTAGTTTAAGTCCAAGTAAGAATTTTAGTGATACAACATCTCCTACTAGTGTAAGTGCATTACGACAGGCAACTAAGAATATTTTATATACTGTCGCGAATAGTAATGCGATGAATGGTTATGGTGAAGGGTTAGTTTATAAGTATACAATGCCAACATGGATTATTTTAGTGATTGTAATTAATGTTGGATTAGTAGTTATATTTGCTATTTGGGGAGTTTACGTCATAAGAAAGCAATATAAAAAGATGCAAAAAGAGTTAATTAAACCGATGAGATCTTAATCATTTTAGATATAAACTCAAAAGTATATTCCTAAATTGTATATGAGTAGGAATAATTATCACTCAATGAATCAATTTGATGAATAAATAATAAAAATACGGGATCAAAAAAATAAAGAAAGGGGTGTGTTTTAAGTACAAATTTTTATAAAGTTAATATTTGTGCTTATTACACTAAAAAGAAATGAAAAAAAGTAGTAGATTGATCATTAGTTTAGTATTATCGGTAGTTATGGTTTTCGGTATGATAGCATGCGTTGATTCGAATGAAGATCCAGAACCACCGATAATCGTAAATCCACCAAAACCTGTAAATGAAGTAAAATCCATTACGATTTTATATGATGGTATGAAGGTAACGGGAGGTGTTTTATCTGTTGATTTAACTGAAGAGACTATACTATTGTCGGCTGATGTTAGAAAGACCGGAACCGTAGATAGTACAGTGTCATTTTCTAGCAGTGAACCATCAGTTGCTGAAATAGATGCTTCTTCAGGGAAAGTTGTTATTAAAAAGAAAGGTGAAACCATAATAACTGCAAATGCAGGGGATAAAAACCATTCAATTGCACTTATTATTGGTGATGAATTTGGAAGTGCAAAAGCGAAATATACTATTACAGTTATAGGCGGTACTTCCAATGTAACAAGTTCAGAAGCAGGAGTCCAAGTTACTTTAACGGCAGCTGTAAATGAATATGAACGTGATCATTTATCGTTTGTTGAATGGGAGTATTTGGATGCGGATAGTTTAGATAAAATTGATAACTTGTGGATTAATGGTAACAACTTTAGAATGCCATCAAGAAACATTTTAGTTAGAGCTATCTGTGAAGATAAACTCTATACACTTAATGTTGTAAATGGTACGGTTCACACAGCCTTCTCTGATTCGGAACCACTAGAATTAACAGGCACTGAAAATGGAGATGTTATGAAATATGACTTACCATTTAACACTGAAGTGACGCTAAAAGCTAATCAAGCTAAACCAGAAACAATGTTTGTAGGTTGGGATTATGAAATGACATTAAATAGAGTAGGAGAACTCGGCGTAGAAGAATATTCATTCACTATGCCAAGTGAAACTTTAACGGTTTTCGGTGTGTTTTCTGAAGTGAAACCGCTCGTGTTTGGTAGCGTTAGTGCTGGATCCAGTAGATCAGTTATTACTGATGGGTATGTTGAAGGAGAAGTAGCACCTGACCCTGATTTAGAGGGGATGAATGGATATCGATTGGAATTTTCAGGAAATACTGCAGCAAATGAAGTAGGGTACAAACTTGAAAACTTTACAAACAATCAAGGATTTTCTACTTTGAGATTTGGTTCACAAACAGTAAAAACTATTTTTAAAAATAATCATGATACTCTACCAATTAGTGTAGAACTTTATACGACAATGTATTCTACGGTTAATGGAACAGGCGTAGTTACGATTGAACCTGGTGAAACTAAAACAGTGTTATTCGTGGCTTCAGCTGGTTTCCATAATCCAAGTTTTGGATTTGCTCTTCGTGAGAGCTTAACAGGCGCATCAACAGATAAGGTTCTTTTGGATGTTGTTTTCCAAACAGCAGATACTTATCCAAGTGGAGACCCCCAATTTAGAGTAGTAGATGGGGAATACGTTAAGTTGGTATCTCGTCACCCAAGTGCACCAGACTTTCCTGCAGGAACAGGCATTAGAAATGAAGCTTATTTACCTGGACCAGGACTCGCAGATACTTATCAAAATGCAACTTTAACCTCTGGTGTTTGGGGCGGACGTCGAAATGTAAACAACGATTATGGTATTTCTAATATTATTGTTCGTTCAAGTATGTTTGATTTCACAAAAGGTGGGTTACCTTATATATCCGCAAAACTTGAGAACTTACCTAAATTCGACTCAGAAAATCCAGAGATAACAATATATTTTAGAGTTATCAATACGAACCAGAATGAGGGAACATTCAAGTTTAATATTGGTACTGTTGAAAACCCTCACCTCGATTCAAATAAGGTATCTTATGATTTAGTGATAGAGGGAAATAGTTCTAGATTATTTGGAATCACTATTCCACGTGCGGAAGCGGATGAAGTATTCTTCAGTATAATTAAACCGATTAATGACTCAACTGGAGCAGCAACAAATGGCGGAAATTACGATCATAACATCATCATACAAATGTTATTTAATAATAAGATAGGTGTTGAAGAATCGGAAATTATTGCAAAGCCTTAATGGTTTTACATGATAATTCAAGGAGAAAAAAATGAAAAAACATCTAAGAAAATACAATAGATATATAAAAAAAATATTTGTACTTCTTTTAAGTATTGGAATATTGATTCCAGTCTTTTCTAACAGTATAAACGCTGAGGGGTATGTTGCTCCAAAGCCAAATGAATTTGGTAATTATTATACACCTGATTACAAATCTAAAGAAGAAGCGTTAGAAGCGGCTGATGCTCTCAATGAAGAAATTGGTGAAGAAGGGTTTGTTCTTCTGAAAAATGAAGATAATTCGCTTCCTTTAGGTGAAGGAGCTAACATTAGTATATTTGGTAAAAGTAGTGCCTCAATACTATATGGTTTATCAAGTAACTATGTCCATTTACGAGGAAATATGACTACTTTGCAACAATCATTGCAGGGAGCAGGTTTTCAAATCAACCCTACGTTAGTTAACTTTTATAACAATAATACTGCATCTGGAGAAGGCAGAGGTGCACAACCAACTAATGGAAGTAGAGTGTTTGGATATAAAACTGGAGAAACGCCACTAGATATGTACACTGATAATGTCAAAAACAGTTATCAAGAGTATAATGATGCAGCCATCGTTGTTTTTTCTCGTTCAAGTGGTGAAGGGTGGGATATGCCTCGTACCATGGAATGGAATGGTTTAAATTACACGTCTGGTGGTCGAGGACAACTGGTTCCAGGCGCACGTAGTATGACTGACCATTATTTGCAACTTGATGCAAACGAAGCTGAATTACTTAAACATGTTGGTGATAATTTTAATAAAGTGATTGTGGTATTTAATACACCGTCTCAATTTGAAACAGGATTTTTAGATGATCCAGGTCATTATGGTTATCATAAGAATATTAAAGGTGCTATATGGATGGGTTATCCTGGTAAAACGGGTATTATGGCACTTGGACGTATTTTAAACGGTGAAGTAAATCCATCTGGTAAGACCGTAGATACTTGGGCCAGAGATTTTAAGATGGACCCAACATGGCAAAATTTTTCGGATAATCGTGAATCAGCAGGTAACCAATATAGCAACATAAGTAGTAAATATGTTATATACAAAGAAGGTATTTATAGTGGTTATAGATATTATGAAACACGTGGATATACTGAAGGTGACTTTAGTTACTTAACAGACGGAACCGCAAATGCACCACATATTAATGGTACAACAACCACGCAATGGAATAATTGGTATGAAGCTCATGTCGTATATCCATTTGGATACGGTTTATCCTATACAACTTTTAATCAAGAAATTGTGTCAACCAATCTTGCTGACGGAGTATTGATCACTGAAAGTGACGTAATCACAATGTCTATAAAAGTGACGAATACAGGGGATGTAGCTGGCAAAGAAACTGTACAACTTTTCTATACAGCACCTTATAATCCTAATAACAGTGAGACTGCAATTGAAAAATCTAGTGTTGTATTAGGTGGATTTACAAAAACAAAATTATTAGAACCCGGTGAATCAGAAATAGTTACAGTTTCACTTAAAGTGAGAGAGATGGCTTCTTATGATTTTGATGATGCCAATAGTAATGGCTTTAAAGGTTATGAATTGGAAGCTGGCAATTATGAAATAAAGATAATGAACGATGCTCATACTGTGATAGAATCAGTGACTTATAGTGTAGCTAGTCCTGGGATCAAATGTCAAAATGATGGTACAACAGGCACTCCTATAGTTAATCAATTTGACGATGTTAGTAATTATCTTACTAATTCAGTAGAAAACGGCGGGCAAAATGAAAAATACATGTCCCGCAGTGATTTTGCTGGAACTTTTCCAACTACTTCATTGAGAATTACGGCAACACCTGAACTGATTTCGAGTATTAATGCTTGGACTTCGGGCAATAAACCATCTGATGTAGGTCAACCTTGGTATATTGCAGAAGATCAGATGCCTGCGCCGTATGGGAATGACCAAGGTGATGTAAAATATGCTGATTTAATTGGAGCAGATTATAACGATCCTCTTTGGGATACATTTTTAAATCAGTTGTCTTTCGACACTATGAAACGACTTGTAGGATATGGAAGTTACACCTCAGGTATTAACTTACCAGAGTTAGGGATTACACAAGTCATTAATGCGGGCCAACCTGCTGGTTATATGAGTCTATTTAAGGGGATGGAAGGCCAAATATATGCATTTTTTGCTAGTGATGTTGTAACAGCTAGTACGTACAATGAGGAACTTGCTTATCGTAAAGGTATTGCCATTGGTAATGAGGCATTATTTGGTACGGGTATTGATAAATCAAGATTCCCTGGTTGGTATGCACCAGCTGTAAATACACATCGTTCACCTTTCGGTGGTAGAAATGCGGATTATTTTTCTGAAGATGGTCTTGTTGGTGGAAAAATGGCTTCTCAAATTATCAAAGGTGCAATGGAAAAAGGTGTGTTTACTTTCTTAAAACACTTTGCGGTAAATGATCAAGAAGCAGATCGTGTTAGAATACTTACTTGGGCAAATGAGCAAAGCATGCGTGAAATTTATTTTAAACCATTTGAGATTTCTGTAAAAGAAGGAAAAACAACTGGAATAATGAGTGCGTTAAATCGTTTAGGTCCTACTTGGGTAGGCGGACACTATGGATTATTAACCAATGTGTTACGTAAGGAGTGGGGTTTTGTGGGTTCGGTTGTTACTGATAGTTATATCGGTTCCTATTCCTATGTGGATCAAATGATTCGTGCTGGTGGTGATTTATCTTTAGGTAATTCATTGAACGATAATGGATGGTTAAATCAAATTGATTCTGCAACCACAAGAACAGCACTTAGAAATGCAGTTCATAATATTTTGTATACACAAGTAAATAGTATGGCGATGAACACTGGTTATGCCACTCCACCTGCACCCATAAAAGAATATGTTGGTGGAGCACTTCCTTTTGGTGTTGTCGGAGGTTCGTACTCAGTTAATCTTGGTACAGCAACCATTAACCCTGATGCTTTTTTAGAAAGTCCAGTTGTACCAGATGATTCAGATATTAAGTATGCAATCAAAGAAGGGTATCAATTACCTAACGGTCTTACTTTAAGTGAAAATGGTATGTTAACAGGAACACCTATAGATGAAATCAACTCTTTCTCTTTTGTTATAGAAGCATCTTATGGTAGTTATGTGGTTGAAGCTTCGTATATGGTTAGTATCGTTAATTTAAGTGGTTCAATTATTTATCAAATGGATTCAAAGTTAGATTCAGCTACCATAGGAAATGATTATCATGTTTCAGTGGCTAATGCAGAAATTTATAAACATGGAGCAACTCCTGAAGAAATAGAAAATTTCCCTGAAATTACTTATTCGTTGAAAAACGCAAGTAAACTTCCAGAGGGTCTTACACTCTCATTAGATGGTACTATCAGTGGAAATCCTTTAAAGGAATGTATTGATTATCCGTTCACTGTTGTAGCGAGTGCATTGGGATATAAAGATACTGAATTAACTTTTAATATAACTGTGTTTATTGATTTAGAGTTTTTTGGTAAAACCCTAGCAACTGGTAAAATTGGAACAGCATTTATCGATAAAGTGGTGCCAGTTAATAGTACCCAACAGGTTACATATTTACTTAAGGATCCACTGAGCTTACCTCAAGGATTGACTCTTACTGAAAGTGGAACGATTGTAGGTACTCCGCTAAAAGCTATTACAGATGCAACCTTTATTATTATTGCATCAGCGGATTATTGTGAACCGGTTGAAGCAGAATATAAAATTACCATTGGCTTAGCATTTAATGAAATTATATTACCTGACGGAAAAGAAGACCAACAGTATTATACGACTGTTGATGCGGCACAAGGAGCAGCTGTTACTACGTATAGTATTAAAGAAGGAAGTTTGTTACCCGAAGGTTTGACATTAAGCGAAAATGGAACAATTACAGGTACCCCAACTAAAGCAGGAGTGTATAAGTTTACAGTTCTTGCAAATGCAACAGGTTTTGAAGGTGATGAAACTGAGTTAACTCTATATGTTGCTAATGCAGATATTATTGAACCTGCGCCAAAGACAAATTATACAGGTGTGATAATCACAAGTGTTGTATCAGTCATTGTAGTAATTGTTATTGTTGGCGGGACAATTATCGTTAAGAAGAAAATGTAATAGAAACACAAAATAAATAAGTAAAGTAGTTGGAATATGGGAACTTAATTTAAAACCGTATTCCTCAACACTTTACAAATAAAAATAAGGAGAAAACATGAAAAATTTTATAACTAAAGTATTGTATATAATTAGTGCCCTAATTATAACTACCAGCTTGGTAGCATGTAGTCCATCAAATAATAATGATGACGGCTCAAAACAAGGAAAAATTCAAACTTATGTAATGGAAGCTGAATATGTAGATCTATCAGATGTTAAAGGCGGAGGTCATTCAAATGAAGCTAGTGGTGTTGACGTTATTTATGGCGACGGGACAGAAACACAAAAAGAAGCTGGTTGGAGTAATGGGTATTTTATTGCCTTTACACATAAAGAAGGTGTTCAACTGAAATTTGTCTTCACTGCTTCAAAAGCTACAACTGGAGCAACTATAGTTTTAAGACTAGGTTCGGAAATGGGTGAGCTTACTTTCAATTCCTCTTCATTTTCTGTTAATCTTAATGGTCAAGAAATAGAATATGGAAATATGACGATAGCAAGTAATTCACCTTCATTGAGCGAGATGGTTTTCTATGATAAAACTATTGCGACAACTGCAGCCTTAAAAGAAGGAGAAAATGTTTTAACGTTAACCGTTCTTGCCAATGAATTAGCTGGTGGGACAACTGCTGGTCCAATAATTGATTGTGTCAAAATAACAACAAATGTGGAATTAGAATGGGTAGAATTAACTGATAACCCTGATCGAAGAGGAGAAATTTAGTAAGTACTTTTGTTAAAAACAACCGATAATCAAGATTTTATATATTGAAATCATTATCAATATGTTCGGTTTTTAAACTAAAAGGACTACAAATAAAAGGGAGGATAATAAATGAGGAATAAGAAAACTTAAGGGTAATATATTTCGAAACAGTTGAGCTTTAAATGAAAAATGTAATGTTTCTTTAATCAATTCATATACGATGTTTGTATGATGAATTTATGATTTTGGAGGAAAATGATATGAAAAAAGTATGAATATTTTCATTAGTCATTTTTACTAATTTTGTGTTTACATCTGTCTAAAAAGATGAGAAAGCAACAGTCGAATTTGTTCATGAAGTAAATATTACTAAGATTGTTAAACTAATTAATTACGAATCAATCATATAAAACTTTACTTAATGAATCAATAAATGTTTATTGTTAATAACTTTAAATGTAACAGTTTTTAAAATTAGGTTACATTAATAAAAAAAATACGGAGTAAGGAAACCATAAAATAAATCTAGGAGGATTGAAAATGGATAAAAAACTGACTTATGAAGAACCAATTATAGAAATAGTTGAGTTTACACTGAAGGAAAGTATTGCTGCTTCTGGAGATGGAGCTGGATACTTTGAAGATATATGGAAGGACCCAGACATGTCATGAAAAAAATATTAAGTGTATTTTCCACAGTTTTTCTCATATTTTTTGGAATTACGAGTGCATCTTTAGTTGTACAAGCATATACTGATGTTAATCATGATGTAGAAGTAACAATAGTTGTAAAAGATGCAGCAAATTCCGTGACAGTTATAAAAGATCAGGTATATGGTAATAAAATTACTGCAATTGCATCTGAAGATATTCCAGCAGGGCATAATTTTGCCTTTTGGATTGTAAATGATATAGTTAGAAAAGATTTAGAATTTAATACTCAATTTACTGTTATTTCTAATTTACAACTTACTGCAGTGTTTGAACCTGCTGATAATTCTGCCCATGCAGTAGTATTTATGGATTCAAATGGAAAAGTTATTAAAACAGATTTCGTAACTAACGGACAAAGTTATTCCGCTTTTCCTAATACTGATTCTTATAGTAAACCACAATATGTTGTGAGTAGTAACAAATGGAAAGAAGCAAATGGAAATGTAGCAGTATTTGATAACATAACTGAAAGCAAAGTATATGTATTACAATATGAACTTGATGGTACAGTTCCACCTATTTTAATTAATGGTGAAAGTTACCCATACAATAATATCGTAACACTTAAAACTGATTTAGTTGATTTCACACATTGGGAAGAAAATGGTGTTGTTGTAAGTTATGACTCTTCATATTCGTTTACAGCATTAACCAACAGAACAGTAGTAGAAAAAACTGGTGGTGTTGAAGAACCTTTAGTTACAGTAGTAGATGTAACTGGTATTAGAGAAGGATATAACTCATATTTAGGACAATTTTATTTACCAGTTGGTTATGAACTTTTTGAAACTGGTTTTATAGCAAGTAAGATCAATAAGACTTTACTTCTAGATGATCCAGAAGTTACTGTGATGCAATCTAATTCTATTCACCCAGAAACAAATGAGTTTTTAAGAAGTATTCCAGAAGATAGTTTTACGAATATTAGAGCGTATGCAATCGTGAGTGACGGCGTTAGTACTTCAATTATTTATAGTAATGCATTGGAATTTAAATATACACTAACTCTTTTTAATGCATCTATAAAGGATAATGATACAGGCGTACTAGTAGGTGGTGCTTTACAATATCAATTAAAAGCTGGAGAAAATGTTACAGTTATAGCTGATTCTAAACCTGAAGGAACAATGTTTGTAGGTTGGGATTATAATGAAGCTAATAATCGGGTTGGTGAACCAGGTGCAGAAGAATATTCATTCACTATGCCAAGCGAAACATTAACTGTTATTGGTGTATTTGCTAATACGGATTCGATCATATTTGGCAGCGTTAGTGCTGGAGATAGTAGAACGCCTATTACTGCTGGTCAAGTAGAAGGAGAAGTTTCACCTGATCCTGATTTAGAAGGGATGAACGGATATAGACTACAGATTAAAGCAAATACTCTTGCTGGTGACGTAGGTTATAAAGTTGAAAACTTTACAAGTAACCAGGGATTTTCTACATTGAGATATGGTTCACAACTTGTAAAAACTATTATAAAAAATAATCATGCTACACTTCCTATTAGCGTAGAGTTCTATGCAATCCAGTATTCAACTGTTGCTTCATCAGGTGTAGTTACGATTCAACCAGGAGAAGCTAAAACAGTAATGTTTTTAGCCCCGATTGGATTTCATAATCCAAGTTTTGGCATCGCTATTCGTGAAGACTTAACAGGTGAATCAACAGATTTTGTCGTATTGGATTTGGTTTACCAAACGGCAGATACTTATCCAAGTGGAGATCCACAATTTAGTGTTGCGGGTGGAGAATATGTTAGATTAGTCTCTCGTTATCCTGAGCAACCAGATTTTCCTGCAGGAACAGGCATTAGAAATGATGCTTATTTACCAGGGCCTGGGGTTACAAACACTTATGAAAATGCAACAAAAGCAACCGGAATTCCTTTTGGTGGACGCAGAAATGTATTATGGTATAACAAGTATTATTACCCGTTCAACATTTTTTGATTTCACAAAAGGCGGGTTACCTTACATATCTGCTAAACTAGCGAATTTACCTACATTTGACCCAGCAAACCCAGAACTAGTTGTCTATTTTAGAGTTACTAATACAAATGCAAATCTTGGGACATTTAAGTTCAATATTGGAAATGTTGAAAATCCTCATTTAGATCCAAATAAAGTATCTTACGATTTAGTAATTGAAGGGAACACTACTAGACTAATTGAACTTATAATTCCTCGTGCTGAGGCTGATGAAGTATACTTCAGTATTATTAAACCGATCAATGACAATATAGGCACACCAACCAATACGAGTATTGTCTATGACCATAACATCATGATTCAAATGTTTTACAACAATGTTATTGGATATACGACACCGGTTTATCATGTTTCTGCTGTTAACGGTACTGGTGGAGGCGACTATGAAATGGGATCTTCAGCAACAGTAACCGCTACAGTTCCAGAAGGAAAAGAATTTATCGGGTGGACTGTTGATGGCGTCGTAGTTTCTACAGATAACCCTTATACTATTGAAGTAACAGACAATATCAAGCTGACTGCTGAATTTGTACAACTCTATAATGTTTCCGTCGTTAATGGTACTGGTGGAGGCGACTATGAAATGGGATCTTCAGCAACAGTAACCGCTACAG
>CALFRW010000065.1 GCA_937919135.1 uncultured Haloplasmataceae bacterium | reverse complement strand
TCAAAACGCGAATGCGGTTTATCGACAATGTAGAATTTTTCACTACATATATCAGCCCCATCATGAGTGTATATTGTGTTTTCATCAATAACAACACAAATCGCATTTTTATAATATGCTGTTAGTTTACCACCATACTTTTTTGCGATCTTCATATAATAATGTTGAAAATCACGACCACTTAACGCTTCAACATTTATCCGCTTAATAAAGACACCTGGTTGATCAATATCATCGACACCTTCAAAAAACAAGGCTGAATCGGTTGAATAAACTGGTTGTTTTATTTGTTTATAATAACCTTTTGCTTTCTTTATCGCATTTTCTAATGGAGTTAATCCGTCTTCAAGTGGTTCCTTAAGATTAATATTTATCTCATTTAATCCGCTAACTTTAAAAGTAGTTCCCTTAAGCATCTCTTTCATATGTTGTATTTTTGCATTATTTTTAGTTGCATAAATTAATTTCATCTCATCACCTCTCATTAAATCTAACATGCCAATAATCATTTCCTGTAAAACCACATTTTCGATATAAAATTTCTGGTTTTGTAATATTTTCACACTTTCCAGACACTGTCACAAAATCGACTTCATTTTTAAATCTTTTTAGTAATTCATTTACAATAGCTTGACCAAACTTCTGCTTTCGATAGTCTGGTAAAACTTGAATCCACTCCAACATTCCCTCTCCAACCTCATTATCCACCTCAGCAATTCCTAACGCAACTCTTTCCTGAGTTACATTATTAATTAGAAATATCCATAAATTATTATTAAAAACTTTTCTTTTTGTCCATTCAATTACCTGATTGAGAGTAACTTGAATATCATCATAAGATTTATTAATAATCTCCATTACATTCTTTAAATCGGCTATATTATTTACATTAATATTCTTAAAATAATAATCGTTATCTATTTTAACATTTTTTATTTCATTTAAATCATGTTTTAATCTAAAATAGATTGTTTCGTCAAGAAAATTGGTTTCTTTAATCAGATCATCTCTGTGAATAATTAATAAATCACGATGAACCTGATACACCGCCCTTTTCCAATATGGTATCGATGATAATCTACAAGGATTTAATTTATATTCGGTTATACTTAGCATAATATCCCGCCCTTAAGATAAAAAGATTAATAGCTACTTATTCAGTAAAAAAATACTGTTAATGGTCTTTAAAATAATCTTGCCATTGATTATAATCAAGCTCTAAATAAGTATCGCCTACTTCTAAAAACTTTGGCCTTGTTTTACTTACAAATCCAATTTTATGATATAATTTCCAAGCCTTTTTATTGTCTATATGAGGCTCAACATAAACTGCTTTAGCCTTACCTTCAAGGAATGCTTTTTCAATCGCATAATTTAGTCCTATATATGCGATTCCTTTCCCTTGAGCATCTGGAAGCAATTTAATATCTAACATTGCTAAACCAGTTTCATCACTAACACTATAAAAACTTTCGCCACAATATTCAATGCCTTCAGCATAAATCGAGTAATGACATCTTTGTGGTTTCTTAATAATTTCTTCTAACCACATTTCTAATTCTTCAATTGTGATTCCTAATCCATTGGGAAATCCTACAAACTTCATAACCTTACCATTATTCCAAAGTTTCATGATATTCGCCAAATCTTCAAAGGATGTTTCTTTAATCAATACTTTTCCTTTATACAAAATTTTTATCCTCCTATTATAGTTCGGAGGTAGTTTTATTTATTGCGAAACCTCCGTTTCCCCAATGCTCTTGTAATTAATAGTTTTCTCATATAAGGTCATCCTTTCATTTATATCTAAAAACTAGTATATGCTAACGATTAGTTGATGTCAAGATTTCATAGTTTTAATAATTTAGATAATTCATAAGAAAGTAAAAGCGGTTATATACTATCTTTATCATCTAATGCTGATAGCATAATATATCCTGTTTATCAAAATCAAGAGTCATTAAAGGGTTTACAGTAGTATATGGTAGTTATTAATATTATTTAAAAGTGATAACCCAATTAAGGTTATCATTGCTATTACATAATATTTTCATTATTTAATATATATTTTATTGTATCGATAAACAACTCGCTCTCATCGATCCAAAGATCATGACCCGAGTGTTCAAAACAAATAAGTTCTTTGTAGGGAGCATTTAAGACAGTAAAATAATCTTGGACTAAATATATTGGGGCATTTAGATCATATTTTCCATGTAGAATATATACTGGAACTTCAATATTACTAGCATCAATTCTTAAATCATAATCATATAATTGGGGATAAACATGATCAAAAGTCTTATATAAAGCGATAAAATAGTTAATTTTATCAAATACCCCATATTCTGATCCTGAGATATCGGTTATTGTATTATGACTATTATGATTTATATTAGGATTTCTTAACATCTCTTTATAAAGGTACATTAAGTAATTAGCTGACTTTAATGATATTTCTTTATAATAAGGAGGTGCCCCTTGAGCCTTTAGTTTCTTGACTAGCTTAGAATCTGCTTTAGCTAAAGCTATTTCTAATGCTTTATTATAACAATAAATTTCGGTTTCGATAAATGCTACCATTTGTCCTGCACCGATAACTGCATAATAATCTTCAGGATATTTTTGTGCTAGTAATATAGCTAAAGCACTTCCCCAAGATTGACCGACAATATAAATCTTTTCTTGATTAAAACGTTCTTGTAAATAATTTGTTAGTTCATGAGCATCAGAGATATAACGGTCAATTGTTATGCTTTTTCTGGGCACAGTTAAAAATGATTTGGCAGAACCAGGTTGATCCCAATTAACAACTATAAAGTCATCCTCAAGATCAGACAATATGCTTCTTGTTGCTGCTAATTGACTACCTCCTGGTCCACCAGCAAGAAATAGAAGAATAGACTTCTCTTGATCCTTACCTCTAATTGTGATATATTGGTTTGTATTTCCTAATTTAATCCTTTCTAAAACTGCGATACTATTTCTTATCTTATCACCATTCTCATCTAAAATCGGTGGTGTGTATGCCAATAATTGTGTCCCAAATCCAAATAAAATAAATGTAATAAATAAACTAAGTGAAAGACGTACAAAAAAGATAAATCTTTTCATCCAAATATTATGATCAATTTTAAATTTCGGAATTAATCCAATCCCATAAGCTAATAAACATAACAGCGTAATAAATATAAAAACAATAATTAAAATAATTAAAATAACACTAACAGTTAAATCCACATATATTGTCCTCATATTTTTTTGTAAATATCGATAGAAAATTACAAAATAAATAATAATAAATAACAATGAAATTATAAATAATTGGAGGCTGACATTGTTAAATTTCCTTAACATTTAACTAATCCCCTTTCTGATAAATAGTCATAGATATCATACTACATATCAAATCCTAAAAAACCTAACTAAAGTTAGGAATCAAGTTAGGTTTTTTTATATCTCCTAATTTTTTTTTGCTTTTTCTATAGCTTGGACACGATTTTTCACATCTAGTTTATTAAATATATTGTTTATATGCCACTTTATCGTTCCGACGCTAATAAATAGTTCATCACTAATTTCAGCATTTGTTTTTCCTAATGAAATTAACTTCATTATTTCCTTTTCTCTAGGTGAGAGAAGACCTTTATTTATCATGCTTTTTTTCTTAATATCATTATATAGTTCAATATCAAATATTTTAATATATTCAATTGATTTCAGTGGTGATAAATAAAAGTTTGCTGATAGATTATATTTTTTATATAAACTTATGGCTTTTTGTAAATAAAACAATAACTCTTGCGTATTTTCTTCAAGATAATTGAACTCTGCTAAATAAATACAAGTCTGTTGAACAAGAGAAATATTATTTATTGCTTCAAAATATAATAATTTTTCTTTAAGATTTTTTATAGAAATGGCTTCGCTATATTTATTTAATTTTAAATAGACAAGTAACTCCATAATAATAAAATAGGTATAATATTGATTTTCAAGGGCGTCAGTTTCAATTTTATTTATAATAGGTTTAATATCCTCTTTATTTAGTTTATGCAAGTAGATTTTAAACATAAAAAACAATAATTTAAAAAAAGGATGATAAATATGACTAAACCGATTTTCACATGCTTTTTGAAGTGTCATTATACTGTTTATATCATTTAGAATATAGTATGATTTAAGTAAATATAATTCACTTAACCCATACATATGAAATAATTCCAAGTTATTTAGACATTTCCGAGCTTTTTCTAAATGTTCAACTGCAAGTTGTGGTTTATTAAGTTCATAATAACAGATTCCTAGTGGTAAATGAATTAAATCCCAAGTATAACCCACTTCATGAAGATAACTTTCAGTTATTAACCACATATCAGTACATTTTTTTATTACAACTGTATATTCACCTATTTTAGATAAATTTAGGACTTCATTAGTAAAAGCTATTGAAGCTAAAAATTGTAAATCCAGTGCATAAAAAAGCTTATATGATTTTGAGAATACATCTGCTGCTTGGATATATCTATCTGTACCAGAAAATAACTGCCCTAATGTAAGATAAGCATTAGCTAAATATATACTATTATCATTTTCAGGGAGGATACTAACTGATAATTTTGCATAACGGATGGCATCATCGATATTAAGCATACTATTCATTAATGCCTTTAAACTGTAATACAAAGAACTACTTTGAGGGCAGTAAAGATTAGTTAAATAGTGTTCATTATCTTAAAACAATTATTGTGATCCCCACTAATAAATGCTAACCATGAAATTATTAATTTTACCATGTAATTGGAATTACTGAAATTAACATCCTTAATTATTTTATAAAACTTAGTAACTTTAGGAGTTGAAAATAACTCACTAATATTATCTTCAAGGAACTTTGATAATTTTCCTCTATTATTGGTTAAATCTTTTAACACTTTCTCTATTGTCACCAAACCACCTTCTTGGATAAATTTAAGCAAAATAGAAATAAAAAATTAGTAAATAGCTTACTAACTTCATATTTTTACTAGTAAAACAGCTTCTTTATCAAAAGCAATTTTCTTTAATAACTTCCCTTGATAAAAGTCAAAACAACCGCCATGTGAAATGGGATTTTCACACAAACTATTAATTAGCACCACCCTATCACCAAATAAAGATGATTGTTTTGCATATGCGGTTAATTCATTTTTCCAATCAATTAGTGAATAATCTACATAAACGGGCCAAATAACAACATCCTTTTTTATCATTGAAATCCGTTTTACATAGTCGTAATCATTATCCCAAAAATCGCCACACAGACCTACCGCAATTATTTTATTCTTGTATTTGAATAAACCGATTTCATTTCCTTCCTGATAAATTCGCGCATCAGCGTAATGTTCTTTCCACCCTCTAGTATATCTTCTGTAATTATAGATTTCGTTACCATTATTATCAATAAATAAATAACTACTATAATAAAGCGTCTTATCCTTCTCTAAATAACCAATTGCTAGACCAACATGGTTATTTTTTGCGACAAGTTTAAGTTTATTTATCACTGCATTTTTTGTCAAAGCCCTTTTTTCGTCATTTTCACTATTCCATGTAAAGCCATCAAAGCCCTGAAGGAAGGCTTCACCAAAACATAAAAAATCAATGTCTTTGTTTTGATAAATTTCTGCTGTGGTTACAATTTGATGTATATTAAAATTTATATCATTATTTCTAAATTTTTTTGCGACTAAACCTAACTTCATTATATAAACCTCAATTCTGCATATACTCTTCTTTAGTATAAAAGATCCTTGATTTTAGATAGATAGGGATATTTTGTTCAACATCATTTACAATAATATTTGCGTATTTTCGTTTTATTTCCAATACATATTTATTATTATTAGAAGGTATTTTTCCAATAAAACACAGTCGCAATTTAATTTTTTCAGCTAAATTATTAATATCAAACATTGATAAAAACCTTTTACATTTATTTTTAAAAGCAAATTCCGGATTAATGTTCTCAATATCATTATCAAAGATAAAATCTACTTGAAACCATTCATCAACCATATCAACACTAATTTTACAAAATTCATTAACATATTGACGGTTTTGATCAGCTCTTGAGATTCTTGAAAATTCCTCTAGTTCATCAATAAAAATTAAAAATTCTGAAGTATCACAGATATTATTAATTTTTAATTTAGAACTCGTATGATCTGTAATAGCTTGCAAAATCTCTTTGTAAGGAGAAAGTTTAAAAAAGTCTACTCTCTCTGTTACGATATCTTTATTATTAAAATACAGGAATTGGAAAGTACTCAAAGCATTAATTGTTTTCATAAGTAAGTATGCGCTCATAATTCCATGTTCATATTGTTCAAGATCTACCGCATAACGCATACGTGTTGTAAAATTATTTTCAATTTCAATTGTCGTTTTTAAAGACTCTTGTAAATATTTTTTTTCTTCATTTGTTAGTGTTTTAACTGCTTCATCATCGATTACAATAGCTTGATTTACATCATCAGTAATCTTAAAAATTTTTAAAAATAATCTTTCTCCTTCTTTATCAATGGCGTTTAAAAAATATACACTTATAGACATTGATAATAAATCAAGAAAATTATTAATAAAGCTTTGTTGAATATTAGTATAGCTAAAATTGAACTCATCATATAAATTAATTGAAAAATAAGGCAGTACTTTTTGAATACTTTTATTGATTTTACCAATTTTTTTTAATGGATAACCTAAATCATGTGTTAATGCGGTAATACAACGGATTGAATCCCTTGTTTTACTTAATTTTAATAAACCTTTTAATGATTCTTCATGTTTACCTAAGATAGTTTTTAATTTTCCATTTATAGTATTTTCATATAGTATTGAGACACGTGAATAAACAATTTCTGAATCGGAATGCACAAATAATTTATTAAACTTATCATTTCTTTGTAAATATTCTCCCAGGAAATACACCCATAAACAATGTAAAGTGTGGTCACGATAAAAGGAGTCTGAAGCAAATATTAACTCTTCAAAATTAACATATTCATCAAAATAATTATATAAAGTATCGTATCCTCCTTTATCTGGATCAATATAAGTCATTGCTGCTTCAAAGAGTTCTTTCCATAACCGCTTGGCGGTTTGAATTCTTTGATGCATATCTTTATATTTTAATAACTCTTGGATACAGCATTCAATATTTTTTTTATACGTTTCACGAGTCTGTAAAAAAATTATTTCATCCTTTTTCATTTTATCAAGATAATAATTTAACACAATCGCTTCATTAATTACCATATATACCCTCCAAAAAAATTATTAACTACATTTTACCAAATTATTATTCAAAAAAATAGTTATTTAGCAAAATAAAGTTGAATATAAAAGAGGAATTAAAAATTTAAATTGTTTAACTCCTCTTTTTATAATTTAAATATAATAATTCAATTCTTGATATAAAATCGAAATCTCGTCACTAGTTAAACTTATTGGATCACGGTAATGCAGTAATTCTTTAACTTTTATATTATCAATTAAATTTAACGCTTCTTTATTAAAATTCTCTCTAATAAAACGAGTTAATTTATGGATTTCAATACATTGCTTTTTAATCGCTGCATTTAGTAGTTTACTTAATCATATGGATTCCAAAAATCACTGCACTTCTTCTTGCCGGATAAAATCATTTAAATATTTCAAAACGATTTTAAGAATAAATTAGAAATAATTATTTTTCTCATCATTAGTTAGTTTTTCAATCGCATAGCGAAAAGAGAGCCTTGGCATAATCGCTTCATACTTTTGTAAGAATTGTATGGTTTCCGTTTTAAAATTCTTTGTCATCTCTTTTAATAACCAACCATAACCTTTAAGAACAAGGTAATGTTTATCATGCATTAATATTTTAATAATTTCCCAAGGAATTAAATCAGGTAATTGTCCTCTTCTAGCTGAATAAATAAAAACAACTGCAGCTGAGCGTCTAACCGCAAAGTTATCACTTTTTGTCCAACTAGATACTTTTGTTGCTAGTTTAGGATATTTATATAATAAATATCCAAAAGCATGACAACAAAAATCATCGCAATCATACCAATCTTTAACATATGTGTATAACCAATTTTCAAACATTGTAAATGTGTCAGTAGTATAATAGCTTTTTAAACGATAAGCCCAATCATATGCGATGATTTGATGAGACCATAATTTAGTTTCAAGTAAATCCTCACACAAAGCAAAGATTTCATCACTTGGTTTATTAGCTACGATTTTAAAATATCTTTTAGAAAGATTACGTATTGCAGGAGTGTTTTTAACTTTTAATGAGTCGATCTCAAGTTTTATTTTTTGTATTAATTCATTATTATTCATCTTATTCCTCACTAATTTTACTTTAATACGATTATATCATATATAGCAAATAGAAAATAAAAAAGGATAATCGTATTTACATCAGATTAATCCTTTTTAGCTTCTTTAATGAATAATGTTTTTTATATAACCGGTAAAATAAAGTAATTTGGTATAATCGCTTCACTAAATTATGCTGAATGTTTTAAAAGTATTTTTTATAAAATTCAATAATATGTTCAGAGAACTGTTCTGGTTCATCAAACATCAATTGCGCATGTGTTGAACCCTTAATTACCTTAACTTCACTATCATCTAAAAGTGACCTAAATGTTTTTAATGCTTCCTTTTCTGTTTCATTGATTGATTCTTCTTCACTTAGTAAAAATAAAATAGGACAAGTAATATGTTTAAAGTAATTTTCAAATTTTAGTTCAAAATAAACTTTAATTAATTCTAAACCTACGCTATATGAATATAAAGAAGTAAAATAACCATCTTCTGTTTGAGTAATATTTGCTTCAACAAACTTTCTACGGTATTCATTCCATTTTAGGTTACGATGTTCATAATCCGCTTTTACTTTTTCGATGTATTGGTTTCTAGATTTAAATAGTGGGTCTTTTCTCTTTGCTTTTTCCGTAATAATTTCTGCTTTTTTAATGATTATTTCCTCTTCAGACAAATCTCCATAAATACTATTCGGTCCAAAACTATTTACAATTGCGCCTTCACAAACAATACTTTTCACTAATTGAGGGTAAATAGATGCAAGTACTACTGCAACCTCTCCTCCTAAAGAACTACCTATAAAGTGTGCTGAATCAATTTTCAAGCTAGCCATCATTGCTTTTATATCTAAAGCGAATGCCTCTAGTTGATAGTTTGAAAATTGTTTACTCGAAAGACCATGACCTCTAAGGTCAGGAACTACAATTTGATAAGAATCTTTAAAATACTCAATAACCCCATTCCATTGTTCTCTATTTCCGCCGCTACAATGAAGAAAAATTAAAGTATCAGCTTCTTTTTCATGTACTGATAGATACATTTTTATACCATTAAGAAAAATATAACTTGTAACCAATCTAACAACTCCTTTACCAGGTTTTCCTATATCATTATAACATTTATTAACGATTTAATATAGATTTAGTTTAAAGAATATTTGTATATATATTTTGAATTATTATTATTTATTAAGTTTTCAAGTCGTTCTAAATACCATTTTTCTGTCTGACCTTCTACTGATTGTTTTCATTTATATTTACCCCATTCTGTTCATATAGTAAACTTTCAAATATCGAAGTAAAATCAATATCCTTAATTGCCCCATATTTATTTATAAAATAGTTTTTCATATAATCCTCATGTTTTCTAACACCTTTATCTTTACTTGTCCCGAAATCAGATAATGAATAAACGATACTGAAGTGATTTTCATCGCTTCGTTCTACGAACTTAATTTCATCTCTCCTAAACAAGTTAGAATTTAGAAATATGGGATTATGTGTATCAAAAATTAATTGCGCATTTTTTTTATTTATATCATTATTATGAAATAGATTAATAATGCTCATTAGTGCCATTGGATGTATCGATGCATCAAATTCATCTACAATTAGTGTACATCCATTCATTATTGCTTCGATTATTAAAGGGAACATGTTGACAAAGCGTACTGTGCCGTAAGATTCAAAGATCTCTGCTGGAATAACCCTATGGTTTTTTTTCTTAAATATTGATACTAATTTAGGGTCTGCTTTTCCTTTTGGATAAATATACCCTAATCCATTTGAAGTAATTCCAAACATCTTTGCAGCATCATTAATTGTTTTTTGAATATAAATCGTTTTTTTATTAGGGTTTTCTAAAGTATCGATAACTTGAAGAGCATCTGCTCGATAAATAACAATAAATTTCTTGTCGAACCAATCATTTAGAATACTTACTACCTTAGAACTGAACATATTCTTAAAACCATTCGTTAAAAATAACTCTAGATTATTTAAGTTATTCTTCGCGACTGTAATAATACTATTGATATTTTCAGATAACTCATTTACTAAATAATCTTTAATAACATTTAAATCCCCAATTTCTAATTCATCTCCCCTGTGGAAGACTAATTTCTCGTTTATATATAAATCTTCTAATAAAATTTTCCTTTTATAATTATTACTCATAAATGGGCCTAAATCCATTGATATATGATACTCGAATAATAATTTTGATTCAATAAATTTAATATAAAAATCTACTGGAGATGATTCTACCGTATTATTTGGGATCAATTCTAAATTTAATGCAGCTACATTTGGAGTATTTAAATAGCCGACATTATCTATATTTCCCCGTAATACAATTGATTTTAATGTCTCCATTGCACCAATAATGTTTGTTTTACCGCTAGCATTAGGCCCATATATTACTGATGTTGATAAACCTTTATATTCCTTTTTTTCAATTTTTTCAGTTAAAATACTATAATCAAGCCCCGTTTGTTTTGGTGCCGGTTTCATTTTAAAACTCATTTCTTCATAAAACGACTTAAAATTTTTTGTTTTAAATTCAATTAACATTGTTATCCTCCATTTTGCAATAAAATTGCAAATAATAATATAATTATATAAATAATATATGCAAAAGTCAATTATTTAATTCCATTTTGCAAAATTATTTCAAAACAATTTAATTTCTAATGTAAAGTCTTTTAATTAATTATAAAATTCATTCACTTTTATAGTATGTTTTCTGGCATATACCAGCCAAGGAATTTAAATTAGATATTTAATGCTTCAAATAATACTCATATAATCATACCCCATAGAATCTTTAACTTAATGACAATTTCGTTAATAATATATTAACGTCCATAATTACAATTTCTCATATTATATCTTTCAAAAATCACATTGTAACTATTTAAAATTCAGCATTATTTGAAAAAATACATCGAGTATGTAATCGATGTATTTTATAGTTCTCTATAATGAGGACATAGCTTATTATTTATCTTTATATCTTTGATAAAGATTACTTTGATAAGAGATAATTTTATTATATGCTAATCTTCCGACAATAAAACTAGGAGGAATTTTATATTCATCCGCTATTGCTAAAATGTGGTCTTCTTTATAATCCCTCAATATCATTTCCCATATTATATTATTAATCATGGTTTCAAGAGCAAATTCATCAGCTTCTTTTTCTTTTTTTTCATCACCATTAGCAATAATTTTATTTTTTGCCTCATTATAATCACTTTTACAATGTTTAAGTTCATGAAATAATTCAAAATAAAACGAATCTTTACCAGTATAATTTTTTGTTAAATAAATTGCTGGAACAGAGCCATTGACTTTAAATACGCCTCTTACCTTAGTTCCTGGTAAGGCCTTTTCAACTACGAAAAGAATTCCATATTTGTTCAAAATCTTTTTAATATTGTTCAAATCAATTTCATTATTATAAGCTTCAACTTTAATTTCTTCAATCATTTTATCAAAGTTTTTACTATTATAGGCATCTACCTCCTGGTATTGGCTTAATTGATCACATCTTGCAATCCATAAACTTAACTTTTTATAATCTTCACCCTTTTTTTTAAATAATACTTTTTGTTCTAATAAATTAAAAACCGTAAAGTCCTTAACTTTTAGAAAATCTAGTAAATCAATAGACTTTTGAAATATGTTAGATTCATCTTTAAAAACCAACCATTTTCTTTTTTTTAGTTCATTAATTGGAAATTCCTTAATGTATTTTATTAAATTTTCTTCAGTCTCAAAATGTTCTAGTAAACTTTCTTTAATTCTACGATTATTTTCTATTTTCATAATAAATTTCGCATCAATTCCAGTTAATCTTTCAATATTACCAGCCATTTCCATGGTAATATTTTTTTTACCATTTAAAATTTCATTCATATGCTTTTGTGTTATGCCTAATCTATTAGAAAAATCAGTTTGAGAAATTCTCGCATTTTCCAAATAATCTTTTAGATATAACCCAAAGTAAACCATAATTTCCTCCTTACTATCCATCCCCATAATGAGTATCATCAATTTGTGTATGATACTTTAATATTGACCCCCTGATAATTATACCCCTTATCACCTATTATAACCCGAATGGTTATAATATGAA
>CALFRW010000064.1 GCA_937919135.1 uncultured Haloplasmataceae bacterium | reverse complement strand
ATTATAACCAATATTAGTAAACTATGCAAGTGTTTATCAATTATTTTAATAAAAAAATATTAGGCATTTAATAGGTGTTTATCCACAACAACATTCATGATAAAAGCATATTGTATAAGGAAGACAAATGAAAGGAATGAGTGATTTGTATTATCCACCATACCCATACTATTATATTCCTAATGCTATAAATCATTATCGAAGACCAATCACTTTGAAAGATTATGGTCCAAAACCATTTGTGGTAAATATTGAAGAGGCAACCGAACAAAATACTAATTTTCGCACTACTTTATGGACAGGAAACCATTTACAATTAACTTTAATGAGTATCAATGTCGGAGAAAGTATTGGTTTAGAAAACCATCCCTACACAGATCAATTTATACGAATTGAGGAAGGACAAGGATTAGTACTAATGGGAGATAGTAAAGATAATTTAGATTTTAGACAAAATGTCTATGATGATTTTAGCTTTATTATTCCAGCAGGAAAATGGCATAATTTGTTAAATACTGGAAATAAACCACTAAAATTGTATTCAATATATGCTCCAGTACAACATCCGTATGGTACTGTTCATAAAACTAAAGCTGATGCTTTAGCGCAAGAAAACTAGCTAAAAAGCTAGTTTTTTTCTTTAAAACCCATTGAAATTGCTAATTGTTGCATCGGAAGATTTTTAATCCTAGTTCGACATGTCGCTATTTTACCATTATCTAAAATATATTTTGTGATAAAATATACTACCTGTTTACCATAGCCTTGATTTCGAAATTCAGGAAGGATTCTAACATCAGCAGTTTCCCACTTATTTTGACTATATCTTTCAACACAAGCCCTTCCAATCATTTTTCCCTTGAGGATTACACCACAATAATTAATGCCTTTTGCATTTATATCTTCCCATTTTTCGATCGTCATAGTGCGATTTTGGTAAGAAAGGTGTTCTTGAACTATAAGCAAATCATCAGGTGATAACCACCTTACGTCTTTACAATTAACTTTTTGTAATTCGTATATTGACTCAATTTGATATACGACTTCCATTAGTTGTCTTCACCTATACTTTCTAAAAAGCCTTTACTAATAGGTTTTGAATCTCCGTGCTTTACAAACAACATAGTAATAAAAGCCAATGTCACAAAAATAGTAGCATAAGGGAATAATGGACTCATGTTTCCGACTAAATCCATAATTCCTCCTGATAGTACCGGGGTAATAATTTGTGCTGCCATACTAGCAGTGTAATAATATCCTGTATATTTACCAACATCATTTCCTTTTGCCAATTCAACAACCATAGGAAAGGAATTAACATTAATTGTCGCCCAGGCAATACCTGCTAAACTAAATAGGCCATACATTATGTACTTTGAGGAGCCTGCTGTTATAAATGAGGCACTTCCAAAAGCAATAGCGAGCATTACAACACCAGCAATAATCGATTTCTTTCGGCCAACTTTACTCGCAATAATTCCTACTGGGAAGTATGTAATTATTGCTGCCCCTTGAGCAATTAGTAAAGTTGTATTATAATCCTGCTTTAAAACATTGGTGGCATAAAGAGAATATTTAGAAATAACCGCATTATATCCGATATACCATAAAGCAACAGAAGCAAGAATAAAAATTAATGACTTTAGTTGACTTCTAGTAAGCCGTCCTCCAACCTCTTCTCTTTCTTCGGCTTCTGTATCTTTAAAATATTTATCGGTATTTTCTTGCATTTCTTTAGACCATTTGTTTTCCTTAACTGTAGAAATGAAAATAATTAGTGCAATTATCATTACCGCACCGACAGCGATTATGTAAGCTGTAAAATCAGTTTTTCCTTTAACTCCGGTTTTAAATAATGCCCCTAACCCTAATACAGTAATACCACCTATTGTACCCATTAAATTAATTATCGCATTGGCTTTTGAACGATATGGTTTAACCGTGATATCCGGCATTAGAGCTACAGCTGGAGAGCGAAAAATCGCCATTGATATAAGTGTCAAAAGCAACAGAAATATAAATAACCACAAGTTGTTTACTAATGACATAGTGATAAAAAATATTACCGCTAAAATTGTACCAACAAAAATAAAAGGTGTTCTACGACCATGTATTGAATTATACCTGTCAGAAATTGCCCCAAATAATGGGAGCATAAATACAGCTAAAGCATTATCTAGTGCCATAACAACGCCAGAAAAAGTTTGGTTCATACCATATTTATTTACAAGAATTAATGGAACTATCGCATCATATGCTTGCCAAAATGATTGAATTAGTAAAAAAGCAAAACCGACTAATGCGACACGTTTATAATCTAACTTCATAAAACTTCCTCCTAAAATTCGCCATAATGTACTAATAAGATTAGTATATCAAACACTACTTGAATTGTCATGGAATTTGGAATTTATTTAATTTTTAATAAGCTCCACTTGTGGGAGTAAAATAATAATCTCTTTATCGAGTTTTTCAGCTTTCCAATATATAAGATAGTTAATCGTAGCCGTTTTAAGGACATACCCTTGTTTTAAGTATTTACTTAGTTCTTTTTTAAACTTATGGGAAAATTTTAAAACTCGATTTTCACTCTGGTCTAAGCATCCTTCTTCATCAACCTTAAGTTGTGCTCCACTGATAAGATTTACAATCAGATTTTGTTTATTACTAAAATATGAAAGATAAACATCTTTAAAACCAAGTTCCAGTAAAATTGAATCAGCTGCATTATAATGTGACTTATCATATTTATAGGTTAGGTTTTTAATGTTTTTATAGTGATAATTACTTGATTTCTCAAAGTAGTTATCATTATAATGGATGGTTAAATTGGTTTTAGCTCGTGTCATTCCAACATAGATCAGCCGCTTTTCTTCATCATTCTCAAATTTGAATTTATCTTTATTCAGGATTATTATGACATTATCAAATTCCCAGCCTTTAGCTTTATGGATTGTTGAAACAATTACAAATCCTTGGTTTTTATCATAAAAATCTTCAATTTTTGATTCAAAGAGAAATATTTTTAAATCATTTTTAAATTTATATTTATTATTTACTTTTTCAAAATCTTTAATTAGTTCATTACATAATGGATAGTTATCACTTTCAGAATACTTAACCTTTAATTTCTTTTTAGCTTCAGTCCAATTATCATCAGGGATAATATATGAGTCTTTATTTAATTGTAATTCGTTAATAAAATAACGAATTTCTACTAAATTAGCTAGATTTAATTTTTCTTTACTTTGGATTAGTTTAACCCTAATATCATTTTTCTTAAGTAATCCACTTATTTGTAAAGCTTCTTCATTAGTTCTTGTTAAAACGCAAGTGTCTCCGTTAATCCCTTCATCAATCATCTTCTGAACAGCTGGAATTATTAGTTCATTATTATCATATTTGATTATTTCTATTTTCCCAAGATTATTATCATTAGGAATTATTGGTGTTTGTTTCATCCGATTCAGAATCGTTTCAACAAAGGTATTAGTAAAATCAATTAAATTTGCCTTACTCCGAAAATTAACAATCAACTCATATTGCTTGGAATTTTCATAAGCTAATAAAGCTTGCATATATTTTGAGTCTGCACCTCTAAAGTTAAAAATATTTTGATCGTCATCACCAACAGCAATAACCCGAAGATTTTCATTTTTAGCAATCAATGCCTCTATAAGTTTAAAATCCATTGCTTCCATATCTTGGGCTTCATCAATCACTAATACCGTTTTTGTGATTTTTGAGGGTTCAACTTCACCGCTGATAATTTTATCAGTCGCTTGTTTAATTATGACATCGGTTTTTTCTAGATTTCCAACCCGACCAAGCAAATCAAAACAATAGGAATGGAAAGTTTTAATTTCCACAAAGTGGGCTGCGTTACCAATCAAATCAATTAACCTTTTTTTAAATTCCGTTGCTGCAACTCGCGAAAAGGTTAACATTAATAATTGTTCATGTTTAACATCTTCCATTAGTAATAAAGCAGCTAATTTATGAACAAGAATCCTTGTTTTACCACTGCCAGGTCCTGCAGCTACTACTATATATTGAGATTTTGTGTCATTAATAATACCTAATTGGTTTACTGATAATTCCCCAAAAAGTTGTTTAAACTTATTAGGTGTTAGAGTTCTTTGAATTTCATTAGCTTTCAGACCGTTAAAATACTTACGAATAAAAGAGCTATATTCTAAATGAAAATAATCTTCCGCAAACTGTAAAGCTGATTTATAATTTTCCATCATTTTTTTAGCGTATTCACCAACAATATGAATCATTTGTGATTTTTGCTCGTAATATTGTTTTAACTTTTTATAATCCTCGATTTTATAACGGACTTTATTATCTTTTTCTAACCGTTCGATATTTAACGAATTATAGATTACTAAAAATCCTCCTTCTATTTTAAGCGCACCTATTCTCGTAAGATAGAACAAAACAGTCTCAATTTCTTTAATTGTGGTCTTTTTGGTAAATAACTGCAAATCAGCTTCATAGGCACTTTTTAGTTCCAATACCGAAAAAGTTAGTTCGCTTTTATTTTGACTTATACTTTCTAGGTATTCGATTATAAATTCTGCGATATCAGTTCTTTTTTCTAACTCACTAATAATTTGTTCTTTTGTTTCTAAAAAGCTAATCTTTAGGTGGTCTTTTGAATATGGAATGGTATTTCTTCTAATAAGTTTTTTTATCGACCAATAATTAATAATTTTTCGGATATTATTTGGATTAACTTTTTTTATTCCTTGTATTTCTGCTTGCTCATTTAGTTCTTTAATATTTAACACATTGGTCTCTAAGGGGATTGCTTTTAATAAAAATCTTTCTAAATCACGAAAATTATTAAAAATCTGTAAAGCTCTTGCCATTGAATTATGATCATCAATATAAGTGACTAAATCTTTGGCATCAGCTAAAATATTTGCCTCCCTTAGTTTTTGAATAATATTGATAACCTCATCACGTTTGATGCCTAAATGTTCTGATATATAGTCAACCCTAGCTTCAGGGATTTCATCTGCAGCTTGTTTCCTACTTCTACTTGCTATTAGTTTCGCAATTATTCTTCGTGCTTTAGCTTCTGAATTGGCATCAAAAAGTTGGGAAGCTTTTATTTTAGCAGTTGCTTCGCTAACATTTTTTGCGAGAATACTATCAGCATAAACCCTTGGCATATTATTCCGCCGTTTAATATATCCAGAATCTTCTAAGGCAGCGATTGCTGTTTTAACACGGGATTCGATATCTTGAACACTGTCGTTCCATCCTGCT
>CALFRW010000063.1 GCA_937919135.1 uncultured Haloplasmataceae bacterium | reverse complement strand
TAATCAAATATCCATAATCCTAGTTTTTCGATAACCCAATATAAATATCTTTGCTTTCTTGTAATCATTCTAGAATCAACAACCATACCGACTTTTAATTCTTGTACATCATCATTATTTTTGAGCTTCTCTGTTAATAACTCAGCTTCAACAATATAGATACTTTGACCACTTTGTTGATCTACTCTTGTATCAGTTTCGATCTTAGTAACTCTTGCTTCTCCAAACCCATACTCTCTATTTGGTAAAGCCTTAACATCTACTCTTACAGCTTGTCCTACTTTAATTTTTGCGATATCTTGATTTGAAACTATTATTTGTAACTTATTTTTACTTGTATTTGAGTTAATTCGGATTGCTTCATACCCAGCCTGTAACGTATTTCCAATAGAAACTGGATTAACGAAGTGAATAATACCCTCTATATCTGCATAAAACTTGTAATGCCCAATTTCTGTTTCAAGTTTTAATATTTCTACTCCATATTGTTTAATATAATTATCTAGGTTTTCGATTTGACTATAAATTTCTGATAATTTCTGTGCTTTAAATTCTTCCTTTTCTTGCTCGGTATCTTTTAAGTTAGATTCTGTTATATATGTCTGATACTCATAATAATTACCTAATTCTTCCTTTTTATCTTTATAAAAAAGGTTTTTCGCTTCTAATATTGATGCTTCAAATTTAATTAAGAGCTTAATCTGTTCCTGATAATTCTCCCTGCTACTTTGATAAAACTTTAAACTCTCATAAATTGAACTATGTTCCATTTCAAGTATTAGATCACCTTCTTTTACTATATCTCCCTCTTTAAAATATATTTTACTTATCTGTCCACTTACTAAAGGTGTTATGCTTTGTTTTGTATCAGCAACAACCATTCCTTGAGCTTTAACTACTATTTCTTTTTTCGCTAAATAAGACCAAGTAAGTAAAGATAAAATCATTATTAAAATAAAGTAAAAGAAATACAACATAAATCGTGGTGTCTTTTGTTCAATTATTTCTCTAGCATCCGATAAATCTTTAAAGTTTATTATTATACCCTTCATTATTATTTCCCCCTTACCATATCTATTTCTGGAAACTGTGATTTCCATAAATCAAAATAATAACCTTTATTATCTATTAATTCATTATGAGTGCCAATCTCAACTATCTTCCCTCTATCCATAACGATTACTTTATCACAATTTCTAATGGTTGATAATCTGTGAGCAATAATTATCATCGTCATTTCTTGATATTTGGTATTTAATACTTTTGTAATTGCTTCTTCAGTTTTTGCATCTAAATTACTTGTTGCTTCATCTAAAATTAGAATATCTGGTTTTTTAAGTAAAGCTCTAGCTATCGCAATTCGTTGCCTTTCACCACCACTTAAGTTAGCTCCACCTTCTTCAAGTTTTGATTGATACCTCTTTGGCATTAATTCCACGAAATCATGTATTTTTAACTCTTTACAAATAGTTATCATGTCCTCAATATTTCTTTTCTCATTTCCTAATAGTAAATTATTTTCAACTGTATCACTGAATAAGAAGATATTTTGTGAAACATAACTAATTTTATCCCTTAACTGATGTTTATTTATATCTTTGATATTCATCTGACCAAAAGTAATATTTCCTTTTTCAGCCAGATAAAAATTTAATAGTAATTTTGCGAGTGTTGTTTTACCACTTCCACTCTCCCCAACTACCGCAATTTTCTCGCCCTTATTAATTTCAAAATTAATATCCTCTAGCACTAATCTTCTTGTTCCATATCTAAAGTTTATCTTTTCTACCTTGATATTCCCTGGTAACTCTATTGGTTTATATTTCTTTTCTTCATCAACTTCATCTTCAATTTCTAAATCGATGATTTCACTTAATCTTTCAGCAGCGACAACTGCTTGTTGAATCCCTGCTTGTAAATCAATTAAATTTCTTAAAGGATTTAAAAAGTAAGCTAACATCGCATTAAAGGTTAATAATTGACCTAAAGTTATTTCCCCTTTAATCACAAAATACGCTCCAACCCATAAAAGCACTAGTCCACCAACTGAGCCAACAAAACCTTTTAAGGAACCTTGAATATTACCTAGAATACCACCCTTTTTACCAATTAATAAACTTTTAACATACCTTTTTTCAGTCTCATACTCTACATTATCTTCCGCGTTAAAGGCTTTAATCGTTTCTACACCTTGAATACTTTCGATTAAATAAGAACTTACCCTAGCACCTTGTTCCATCGCTTCACGATTTAATTTCTTAAACGGTTTATAAAATCCCCATGTTAGGACCCCATATAATAAAGCTATAATCAATGCGATTAAAAATAAGGTCGGATTAATGATATATAAGATAGTACCTCCGACAAAAACAAGAATGGTATCCATCATAATTGTTAATGTAGCTCCACTTACTGCATCTTTAATAGCTCCTGCATCCTCAAACCGACTTATTATTTCACCTATTTGCCTCGTTGAAAAAAAGCGCATTGGTAATTTTACCACATGCTTATAATAACCCATCATAAGTGGTATATCTAATTTCATACTAAGATAAAGCATCAAATGACTTCTAAATGCTCCTAGTAATATTTGAAACAAATATAACCCTAAAAATAGTAATGATACCAAGTGCAAGGTTTTTTCTAGTCCATATGGGATAATTTCATCCATTAAAAACTTAAAATAAAAAGAAGCAAATATTCCCATAATAGTTAATACTAATGACATAAAAAATACATTAGCTAATAAATATCTCTGAGGTATTAACATCTTAAAAAACCTTGTAAAAGTTCCTTTTGTTTCATTTTTCTTTTCAAACTTATAAGAAGGAACTAAAACAATGAGCACTCCAGTCCACATTCCCACAAATTCATTAAATGATAGTTTTCTAACTCCCTTTGCTGGATCAGCAATAATGACTTTTTTCTTGGAAACTTTATAAACTACTACATAATGCTGAACATTATCTTCTGTAATGACATTTGCGATTGCAGGCTTTGGAAATTCAGTTAATAAATTTTCTCTCGTCCCCTTAATAGCCTTAGCTGTAAATCCTAGTTCTTCCGCTGCCTTTACTAAACCATAAGCATTTGTACCAAACATATCGGTCCCAGCAATATCACGAATTTTACTAATCTGAAGCTTCATACCGTAAGTTTTAATAATTGTACTTAAAACTGCGGCACCACAATCTTTAATATCATGCTGTTTCACACATATATACTTTTTTCTAAACATTGGATTCCCCCTTATTTATAAAAATATAACACATACTATAAATTCTGTATATATAAATTAATAATTTTTGTCTAAAATAAATCGTTTTTAACTAAATTTCTTGTAATTTTAACCTATTTATCTTCAAAAAAGGGTGTATTTGTCGAACCTTGTAGAAATTTGTAGTAAAATGTAAACTATTCTCA
>CALFRW010000062.1 GCA_937919135.1 uncultured Haloplasmataceae bacterium | reverse complement strand
GGCTCAACTTCACCAGTTATTTTATTTGGTTTTGAGATGATACTCATTATTAGTACAGCTATTATTGCCCCAGAAGAAGCAAGACCAACAAGTCCAAAGCTTTCATCTTCAGAGGACTGTTTTTTAGCTTTTAAAAACGAAATACCTAAGCTTAATGCGAGGATAAAAGGTACTGTTAACGCTCCTGTTGTTGCACCAGAGGCATCAAAAGCAATGGAAATAAATTCAGGTGAAGAAAAAATTGCTAAGATAAAAATAAAGCAATAAATTATCGTAAATAAAATATTTATTGGGATACTCTTGATAACTCTAATTAAGCCGATTGCGACAAGGACAGCTATCCCTATTGATACAACAATAACAATTAAATTTTTATCAATTAAATTAGCAGTAACACGTGAAACCTCACCAGCTAGGATATGTAGGTCCGGTTCCGCAACTGAGATAAAAAACCCTAAAGCCAAACCAGCAACCGCAACCACCCATAATTTATTACTTTTAGCGATAAAATTACCCATTAGTTTTCCAATAGGTGTAATCCCAATATCAACACCAAACAAAAAGATTGCGAGTCCAATAATTATGCAAAAGGCACCGATAAGAAACTTGATTAATAAGTTTATTTCAAGCGGAGTAATAAAAAAATGAATAATTAGTACGATAAAGGTGATTGGTAGAACGGAATACAGAACTTCTTTTAATTTTCCTAATAATATCAAATATTAACCATCCCTTTCTTTTACAAATATCTTTTTGTATTATATCATAATCCAGATAAGATATAAATATTTAAATTATCTTTAAAATCCTGTATAATATTATTATAAGTATTATTGAGAGGTGACTTTATGTATACTCAACTATATAGTAAAACAGTTTATTCATTATTAAAAAGTTGTTTAGATATTGAAGCATATGTCAAATTAGCAAAAGCGTTTAACTTGCATGGTATAGCGATAACGGATGAAGCTAATGTCTATGGGATAATAAAATTTTATCAAACATGTATTAAATATAATGTTAAACCACTAATTGGTATAACTGTTTTTCTTAATAGCACACCTCTTATATTATTAGCTAAAACTAATGATGGTTATAAAAATATCCTCAAAATTGCGACCAATATCCAAGTGAAACAAAAAATATCTGTAAATGATTTATTTCACTATAAAGCAGATTTAATCTGCATCATCGATACTAGGAAGGAGAATTTTCAAAATAATCTTGCTAATTTAACAGAATTATTTAATTTAGATTTGTATTTAGGAATATTTCCAGAGATTACTGGTAGTGTGATTAATAGTAATAACAGGACTCTTGAGATAAGTAAACAAACGCATATAGAGATTGTCAGTTTAAATGAGGTCAGATATTTAACTAAAGAAGCCGCAGAGACTTTAAGGTATTTGGAAGCGATTGATAAGGGTGGAAAAATAACTCCTAATGAAATGCAACTATTTACGACAAATAATCATCTTTTAGAACCGGATAAATATTTAGCATATTTTGAAGCTTATCAGGAAGCAATAATAAATGCTAATAAAATTGCTGATAGTTGTAATGTTAAACTTGATTTTGATCACTATCATTTACCAAAGTTTTTCACACCTAAAAATGTATCCAGCACCGACTATTTAAAGGCATTAAGTATTGCTGGTTTAGAAAAAAGACTTCAAACAAAGAAAATTCCCAATGTTTATCTTGAAAGACTGATCTATGAGCTTACTGTTATTGAAAAGATGCAGTTTAGCGATTATTTTTTGATTGTCTATGATTATGTAAAATTTGCGAAAAATAGTGGTATCTATGTTGGCCCAGGAAGAGGGTCCTCAGCTGGGAGTTTAGTTTCTTATGTTTTAGGTATCACAAATGTTGACCCCCTTAAATATGATTTACTTTTTGAGCGCTTCCTCAATCCAGAAAGGATCTCTTTGCCAGATATTGATTTAGACTTTCAAGATGATCGACGTGATGAAGTTATTAAATATGTTCAAAGTAAATATGGGGAAAATCATGTTGCACATATTATTAGTTTTGGGACCTTTCAATCTCGAAGTGCGATAAGAGAAATCGGTAAAGTTATGGATATAAAAGATTTTCGTATTAATGAAATCTTATCATATATTAACTCTCACATGTCAATTACGGAAAATATTGCTGCTCATATTGAGTTAAAACAAATAATCAATGAATATAAAGATCTTAAATCCTTATTAAATATTGCCAGTAAAATTGAAAACATCCCCCGTAATACTTCTACGCATGCGGCAGGAATTATTATTTGTGAAACAGATTTAAGAGATTTAACAGGACTACAACCAGGATTAAATGGGGTTTATCAAACACAACTAGAAGCTAATGATTTAGAAACGATGGGTTTAATTAAAATGGACTTTTTGGGGATTAGAAATTTAACCGCGATAAGTGAAATTATTGAATTAATTAAAAATAATCATCAATTTCACATTGATATTAATCAAATCCCGCTTACGGATAGTAAAACCTATCGTTTGATTGCCCGCGGTGAAACAACAGGAATCTTTCAATTAGAATCAAAAGGAATGCGTGAAGTATTGAAAGAGCTAAATGTACAAAACTTTGAAGATATTGTTGCGGTCAATGCTTTATATCGTCCTGGTCCTAAAGATAATATTGCTCTTTTTATCGCACGGAAAAATAAGCGTCAAAAGCTTGAATACCTACATCCTGATTTAATTCCCATCCTCCAAAATACTTATGGAATTATCGTTTACCAGGAACAAATTATGATGATTGTCCAAAAAATTGCTGGTTATTCCCTAGGAGAGGCAGATATATTAAGAAGGGCTATTGGTAAAAAACAAAAAGACATTATGGAAAATGAACGGGTAAAGTTTACCGCAAAAGCGATCGAAAATGGTTATGATAAAGTGACGAGTGAAACTTTATATGATTACATCGTAAAATTTGGCGATTATGGTTTTAATCGAAGTCATTCAGTCGCATATGCCTTAATTTCCTACCAAATGGCATATTTAAAGGCAAACTATGTATTAGAATTTATGGCTGTAATGCTTTCTTCAGTTTTAGGTAGTGAGTCACAAACAAATAAATATTTACGCGATTGTAAGCGTTATGGTATCAAAATTTTACCACTTTCGATAAATAGTAGTTATAATAACTATCGTATCGAAAACAATAATAGTATAAGGATTGCTTTATTAGTAATTAAAGGCATTGGACCTAATAGTTGGGAAAGTTTATTAGCTGAACGAAATAATGGTTTATTTAAAAGTTATCTTGATTTTGTTTTTCGTTGTCATTCATTTTTAAAACAACATATCTTTGAAGCGCTTGTTTATACAGGTGCATTAGATGAATTTAATTTAACAAAAAAAGCAATGATTGAAAATTATCAGAAAATAGTTGACTTTTACCGTTTTAATCAAAGCGGGTATTTTACCGATAAGATTGAACTTAATACTAATGCAGCTGAATATTCTGATCTTGAACTAATGAAACGCGAAAAACAATTATTGGGTTTCTATTTAACCACGCATCCAGTGGAAAAATATCGCCTGTTAAATCCTCGGATAATTACGCCACAACAAACTTTTAAATATATAAATAAAACTGTTGAAGTAGTTTGTTTTGTGGAGAGTATCAGAAAAATAATCACAAAAAATAATGCGGAAATGGCAACACTCACAGTATCTGATGAAATTGTTAGTGTTAATGGAGTAATCTTCCCTGATACATATAGTCGAATTAAAACTAAATTATGTAATGAGTGTCTAGTAAAGGTTAAATGTCGGATAAATTTAAGAAATGAAGCAGTTCAACTAATAATAAACGACATTGAAAAAATTTAATAAATTAGTAAACCGTTTACATCCTGTAAATGATTGTATATTTACCTAAATTATGGTATTTTAGAATTGAATATCGAATAACTATGAGGTGATAAAAGTGATTAGACGCATTGGAATATTAACTTCAGGAGGAGACGCACCAGGAATGAACGCTTGTATTAGAGCTATTACTAGACAGGCATTTAAATATGAGTTAGAAGTGTTTGGTGTTCGTAATGGATATCCAGGACTTGTAAAGGGAGATATATATAAATTATCATCATATGATGTAAGCGAGAAATTAAATCGCGGAGGCACATTTTTGGGTACAGCAAGATTACCAGAATTTAAAAATCCTGAAGTTAGACAGATTGCAGTTGATCAAATAAAAAAACAAAATATTGATGCTATTGTTGTCATTGGTGGTGATGGTTCATATACTGGCGCTAAAAAATTGACCGAAATGGGTGTTAATTGTATTGGTGTGCCGGGAACAATTGATAATGATATTGCCTCAACTGATTATACTATCGGTTTTGATACGGCATTAAATACAGTAGTAGAAGCGATTGATAAATTAAGGGATACAACTTCTAGTCATTATCGATGCAACGTGGTTGAAATCATGGGACGTTATTGTGGTGACTTAACAATTTATGGTGGAATTGCCTCTGGAGTTGAGGATTTAATTATTCCTGAAATAGGCTTTAATATCGATGAGGTAATCGCTCGGATTGAAAAAGCGAAAAGTAGAGGTAAAAATCACTTTATTATCGCACTTTCAGAACTAATTACTGACCCTATCGAACTAGCACGAATAATTGAAGCACGTACAGGAGTAGAAACAAGAGCAACAATCTTAGGACATTTACAAAGAGGTGGTACACCTACTGCTTTTGACCGTGTACTTGCAAGTAGACTAGGAGCATATGCGGTAGACTTACTAGTTGAAGGGCACGGTGGATGTTGTGTCGGAATTAAGCATAATAAACTAGTGAATTTTGAGATTTATGATGCGTTAGATTTGGTTAAAGAAGATAATATTGCGTTATATAAATTATGTAAAACATTATCATAGGAGGTAGTGATGTGGCTAAACCATTTAAGAAAACGAAAATAATTTGTACAATTGGACCTAAATCAGAAACTAAAGCAATAATGTCAAAATTAGTAGATGTGGGAATGAACGTTGTACGCTTGAATTTTTCTCATGGAGACCATGAGGAACATGGGAAAAGAATTAAAACAATTAGAGAAATTAATGAAGAGAAGGGTACTAATGTAGCGATATTATTAGATACAAAAGGTCCAGAAATTCGCACCCACCAATTTGTCTCTGGTGATAAACCTACGGTTATTACCTCAGGTAGTAAAGTAAAGATTTACATGAATGAAGTCCTTGGTACGAGTAATAAATTTTCTGTTACGTATCCGGGATTAATTGATGATGTTTATATTGGAAATACTATTTTAGTAGATGATGGTTATTTAGAATTAACTGTTATTGACAAAGGTGAAGATAAAGAAGGTAAATATATTTTAACCGAAGCAGTCAATACGCACGAAGTGAAAAACCGCAGGGGTATTAATGTACCGGATGCGACATTAAACATGCCATTTATATCAGAAAAAGACTATAGTGATATCGTTTATGCCTGTAACGAAAAGATAGATTTTATCGCTGCATCTTTTGTGAGAAGGGCATCAGATATTTTAGAAATCAAGGATATACTACGTGAAAATAATGGTGAACGAATTCAAATCATTGCGAAGATTGAAAATCATGAGGGTGTAGAAAATATTGAAGAAATCTTAGAAGTTTGTGATGGAATTATGATTGCCCGTGGTGATTTAGGCGTTGAAGTTCCTCATGAAGAAGTTCCTGTAATTCAAAAAAATATTATTAGATTATGTAATGAGGCAGGGAAAATTGTTGTTACAGCGACGCAAATGCTGGAGTCGATGCAAAATAATCCTCGACCGACTCGAGCTGAAGTATCTGATGTTGCCAATGCGATTTTAGATGGAACTGATGCAGTGATGTTATCTGGGGAGTCAGCTGCGGGACTTTATCCGGTTCGTGCAGCAGAAACACAAGCCCAAATCGCAATTCGGATGGAAGATGAAATTGACCATGAATTAATGATTAACAGGGCAATATTAACGAGTCCACATACAATTGAATCCGCTATCGGGCTATCGGTTGCTGATTCGGCTGCAGATTTAGGAGCAAGTGTAATTGTTGCTGCGACGATGTCTGGTCATACCGCGCGTTTAATATCCAAATATCGTCCTAGTTGTCCAATAATAGCTGTTACACCATACCCCGAAACCGCAAGATCACTAGCACTTAATTGGGGAGTAAAGCCTATTGTAGTTGTTGAAGTTCACTCAAGTGAAGATTTAGTTAAAATCGCAGAAAAGGTTGCTGTAGATGTTGCAGAATTAGAAGTTGGTGAAATAGCGATTATTACTGCTGGCGTTGCTAAGCAACATACAACAAACCTAATGAAAATATTTGAAATTAAATAAAAGAGGTTAATACCTCTTTTTTAGTAGGTGAGATTATGACTTATCAACAAAAAAGAGTCGCTATAGTCATATTTGCCAGTATAATGTTTCTGTTAATTTTTATATTTAGCTTACTACAATATTATTTGCTCTCGTTAAGTTTTCTAGTTTTATTGATATTATCAGGGATATACTATCTAATAATAGATAAAATAAAGGAAACAACCCTCTGTTTAATTGTCGAAAATGACATGGTATTATTAATGCTACGTAATAAAAAACCACATGATGTCCATTTAAATAAATACAATGGTTTAGGGGGAAAAGTTGAAAAAGGTGAGTCAAAAACCCAATGTGTAATTCGCGAGGTTTTTGAAGAAGCGGGAGTGATTTTAACTGATTATAAATATGTCGGCAAAGTTACATTTAAAAACTTTGGTAATAATATTGGTAAAGAAGTTATGTATTGTTTTGTCGCATATGAATATAAGAATAAAATTGGTGAATGTGATGAAGGTGAGTTAGAATGGGTTAATAAAACGGAAATATTACATTTACCCTTATGGGAAGGTGACAAATACTTTTTAATGAATATCATTTCCGGAAAGAAATTTACCGCATATTTACATTATGATGGCGAAAAGGTCGTAGACTATAAAATCAAAACCTAAAAAAAGTAATCTTTGCCAAAAGATTTCCCTAGTTTAAAGCCAAAGCCTGCTAGATAATAAATAACAAAAATAATACTTATTCCCGCTAGGATTCCAGTGATTAATCTTTTAATATTATTGCTTTCATATTTAGTGAAATATTGAATCATACCATCGAGCACAAGCGGGATTAAAAGGATTAAAACAATTAGTGGCTTTAATAAAAAAAAGGGCCAAAAGATTGTTAAAACTAAAAGTATGATACCAATTATATAACCTATTAAGATACCTGTACACCGGCTACATATCGGAAATTGTTTACCTTTATAAAAAAAGGAACGCGCAGGAATTTTATGACAAATAAATAAGTAATCTAAAAAGTTTTTTTTCATAGTTTAAAATACTGTTTTAAAAAGTGAGCTACGCCATCATTAATATTACTTAATGTGTGATGACTAGCCACTTTTTTTACATTCTCTACGGCATTTTCCATTGCGACACCAATTCCTGCTCTTCTAATCATTTCAATATCATTTTCTCCGTCACCAAAAGCAATCACGCGTTCATTGGGAATATTAAAATAACTACTTATTAGTTCAATCGCATTGCCTTTATTTGTTTCCGGATTATAAACTTCAATTATTTGGCTATAATCCCCACCCCAATTACGGAATTCTATTTTGTTAGAAAAATTATCTCGTAAATAAGCTTCAACCTCGTTGTTGGTATTTGGATAGGTCATTAGGATAAAACCATTAGGATTTAAATGGAGTGTGTCTTTAAAATCACCAATAATCAGTTTACCGCCCTCAGGATGGATTAAAGGCATAATGTCATCATTAGCTTTATAAAGATAAATGTCTTCATAATATTCACAAAAAGCATTTTCAATTAAATTCCCGATATCATTAAATACCTTAAGAATATAGTTTAGATTTATTTCTCGGGTAATTTCATCAAATTTTTCGTTATATGGATGATGGATTAAAGCACCATTATAATTAATAATTGGTGTTTTTAAGCCTAATTTATCATAAAAAACTTTACTAGAGCGATATGGTCTTCCAGTTGCAATACAAACAATATGGCCTAAGGCTTTGACCGTTTCAATTGTTTCTACCGTTTTATTATTGATTGTTTGCCAATCATATAAAGCTGTTCCGTCTAAATCAATAAATATTAAATGTTTCTCTTTCATAGTTCACCTCGTGTAAAATAAATTTGTTCGATTATACTATATATGGTAGAAAAAGTTTGAGGTAAAACCCAAAATAAAGGCAAGCACTAATATGACTATAAAAGGTATTATAGACCATAAACATACAGACTTTGCCGCATTTGGTTTTTCATCTTTCCAAACTAAATATAAAATTAAACCAACTATTGGTAGGCCCGCTGTAAAGGGTAGTGAACAACATGCGGCAATATTAGCTACATCGTTGGGGATATCCTCATCTTGATAGATGAATTCTGGTAAAGTACTATTTGGATTTGGTTCTTGACTTTGGTCATTAACATGCTCGCTAAATGTTGCTTTTTTTTGGGCAAAAATAAGTTTTCCCTGACAACTAACGCAAATAGCTTGTCCAGGTTGGGAAGGAAAGCCACATTCTTGACAATATTCTTGACCATCTAGGGGTAAATTACCACAATAGGGACATGGGGTGTTAATATCTTTTATTCCATGACCACATTTTCGACAATACATTTTTACCTCACCTCAATTATATTATTATCATTACTATATAAAACTATTATTAGGTAGTCAATGAATAAACTAAAAAAAAGTTAAAATTGTTTAGCACTCATATTGACAGAGTGCTAAAAAGGTAGTATTATATTATTATAATGTTAGCACTCTTAATTAGTGAGTGCTAAATTGGAGGGTTGATAATGAATATTAATCAATTTACCGAAAAAATGCAAGCAGCGATAATAAGTGCGCAAAATACAGCCTTAAATAATAAGAATCAACAAGTAGAAATTGAACATTTAATGTTAAATCTTGCTAATGATCAAGAAGGTTTATTAAAACGGATTTTTGAGTTAAATCAATATGACTTAAAACAATTTAATTATGAATTAGCTAAATTAATCGACGAATTACCAAAAGTTGAAAGTCAGAATTTGCAATTATATATATCAACTACTTTAAATCAATTATTAATAAATGCTGAACAAATAAAACAAAAATTAAAAGATGAATATTTATCTGTTGAACATGTAATTCTTGCCTATTTTAAGACTAGTAATTATAAACATAAAGCGATTATTAAAAAAATAGCGATTACTTATCAAGAAATAGAAAAGACGATTCAAAGAATAAGGGGTAATCAAACAGTGAAAACACAAAATCCAGAAGCAACATATGAAGTGTTAGAAAAATATGGACGTGATTTAGTTAAGGCAGCGAAAAGCGGGAAATTAGATCCGGTAATTGGCCGTGATGAAGAAATTAGACGGGCAGTTAGAATCTTATCACGGAAGACAAAAAACAATCCAGTATTTATTGGAGAACCAGGAATTGGTAAAACCGCAATTGTTGAAGGATTAGCACAAAGGATTGTCAGAAATGATATTCCAGAAACATTAAAAGATAAAATTGTTTATGAACTTGATATGGCAAGTTTAATCGCAGGAGCTAAATATCGTGGTGAATTTGAAGAAAGGTTAAAAGCAGTGCTTAATGAAATCAAGCAAAGCGAAGGGAAAATAATTTTATTTATTGATGAAATCCATAACATTGTTGGTGCGGGTAAAACAGAAGGAGCGATGGATGCTGGGAATTTGTTAAAACCAATGTTAGCAAGAGGAGAACTTCATTGTATTGGCGCTACGACATTAAATGAATATCGTAAATATATTGAACATGACCCAGCACTAGAAAGAAGATTTCAGAAGATATTAGTTGAAGAGCCAACTGTTGAAGATACGATAAGTATCTTACGAGGCTTAAAAGAACGCTTTGAAGTTCACCACGGGGTCAAGATAACTGATAATGCGATTGTTGCAGCCGCAACATTATCGGACCGCTATATAAGTGATCGTTTTCTACCAGATAAAGCAATTGATTTAATTGATGAAGCATGTGCCACGATTAGAATTGAAATCGCTTCCATGCCTGAGGAGTTAGACCAAGTGACACGAAAAATAATGCAGTATGAAATTGAGGAACAGGCCTTACAAAAAGAAAAGGATGAGATATCTTTACAAAGGTTAAGTGATTTACAAATTGAAATTGCTAATTTAAAAGAAACGCAAAAAGAAATGAAAGCGCAATATGAAAAAGAAAAACAAGGGATTACTTATCTTCAAGAGGCTAAAGCAAAATTAGACCAAGCTAAACATAATTTAGAATTAGCAGAAAGTAAATATGATTTAAATAAAGCAGCAGAAATAAAATATGGAGTGATTCCTGAATTAGAAAAACAAATACAAGAACTAGAAAATAAAGAAGAACAGAACTCAATGTTACGTGAAAATGTGACCGAAGCAGAAATTGCTGAGATTATCTCACGGTGGACTAAAATTCCTTTAGCAAAACTTGTTCAAGGCGAAAAAGAAAAATTACTTAACTTAGGTGATATCTTAAGAAAAAGAGTTAAAGGTCAAGACGAAGCAATAGACCTTGTAGCTGATGCGATAATTAGAGCCCGAGCGGGAATTAAAGATCCTAAGAAACCAATTGGCTCATTTATGTTTTTAGGTCCAACAGGTGTTGGAAAAACAGAAGTAGCAAAATCACTTGCGGAAGCGTTGTTTGATAGTGAAGACCATATTGTTAGAATTGATATGAGTGAATATATGGAAAAGTTTAGTGTTTCGCGTTTAATTGGGGCCCCTCCTGGGTATGTAGGTTATGAAGAAGGAGGGCAACTTACAGAGGCTGTAAGAAGAAAACCTTATTCGATTGTCTTATTAGATGAAATTGAAAAAGCTCACACCGAAGTCTTTAACTTATTACTACAAATATTAGATGATGGAAGGATTACAGACTCACAAGGGCGAACCGTTGATTTTAAAAATACAATTATTATCATGACATCTAATCTTGGTTCCCAGTATCTGTTTGATTATAGTGATAAACAACAAGCCTACGAATTAATTGACCAAGAATTAAAAAGCCGCTTTAAACCAGAATTCTTAAATCGCATCGATGAAATTATTAAATTTAATTCATTAGACGAATTTGTGATTATGGAAGTAGCAAAGAAGTTTATTGGTGAATTACAAGCTCGTTTAAATGAGCAATATAT
>CALFRW010000061.1 GCA_937919135.1 uncultured Haloplasmataceae bacterium | reverse complement strand
AAACTACATTTACATCAATTTCTATTAAACCTGGTTCATTATCTAATCCTTATGAGATAAGTAATGTTGAAGAATTAAATGATATCCGTGAAAATTTAAAAGCTTATTATATCTTAACTAATGACATTGATTTAGCAAATGTAGCGTGGACACCAATTGGTAGTATATCCGAAAAAGAGGAAGATACTGTTAGTTTTGAAGGTAATTTAAATGGTAATAATTACAAAATTAAAAACCTTACTGCCAAAGGAGATATGGATTTTTTTGGTTTGTTTGTTGCTAATAGCGGAATAATTAAAAATATTGGCTTAACAAATGTAAATATTGATATCAATGGTTTTGTTGGTGCAATTGCTGTATATAATTATTTTGGTCAAATTGAAAATAGTTATGCTACCGGAAAAATTACTGGATCTTTTGTTGGTGGTTTAGTTGGCTATAATTATACTGTACCTACAAACAAACCTGCTAGTATAAATAATTGTTATGCTGATGTATCAGTTGAAGGTAGTTACGCTGGTGGACTAGTAGGATTTAATTTAGGCGATATTAACAATAGTTATGCAATCGGTAATGTAAGTTCTCGGTTATATGGTGGAGGTTTAGTTGGAATTAATCAAGGAGATGTTAACAATAGTTATGCTTTGGGAGGTATTACTGCTCCCACTACTGATAGTAGTTCTAGATTAGGTGGATTAGTAGGTGCAAATAGTGCTAAGATAGCTAATAGTTTTGCATCAGGTGATGTAAATTCTCCAGCATATGGTGGAGGTTTAATAGGGATTAATGAATATGACGAAGTACAAGGAGAAGTTATTAGTAGTTATCGTTATTGGGGGCAATTTGTTATCGCGAAGTATCAAAAAAACTTTATTGGAAACTACGTAAATAATGCTGATTTGATTACGGAAAGCTTTTATCAAACGAGATTATCATGGGATAGTAATGTCTGGGATTTTACAGTTGTACCTGAACATTTTTATCCAGTGCATCATAATACCGATAAAGGAGCTGCTACACCTGACAATTACCGACTAGGTACCTCAGCTAATCCATATAAAATTTCCACTAAAGAAGAACTTTTTGATATCGGTAAGGATGAGAATAATCAATATGCATATACTTTAGCAAATGATATTGATTTAGCTGGTTATGAGTGGGTACCAATCGAAACCTTTTATGGTGAGTTTTCGAGTAGTAGTCATATTATTAAGAATTTAACGATTACAGAAGTTGGTGATGGTATAGTTAAAAAGATTGGTTTATTTGCTGAAAATAGAGGATTGTTAAGAAACATCGAACTTGAAGATATCAATATTAATGTAGAATCTTCTAGTCCTTTATATGTTGGAGGGTTAGTAGGTCAAAATTACAACATTATTAAACAAACATGTATAACTAGTGGCAGTATTGAAGTTAATGGATTTAGTGAAATTGGTGGTTTAGTAGGTAGAAATGATGGTAATATTTCTAATACTTACGCGTATGTTGACATTACAGCAACGCATTATTCTCATGTTTCAATTGGTGGACTGGTTGGAAATCAAGCAAATGGTGAAATTAGTTTCAGTTATACAAAGGGAGAGCTTTCTGGTATTGTTGAGAGCACTGATAGTACCTATGTTGGAGGCCTTGTCGGTAAAGTTGAAAAAGGTCTGATTAAAAATAGTTTTGCCATTAATAATATAATTTCTAATGGAGCTATTGGTTATTTAGTAGGTAGATCTGAAAATAGTAATATAAGTAATTCATTCTATTATGAAAATCAAATTACAAAGGATGAAAGTGATAATGATGTTATACCGGTCGATAAAGACTATGAAAATATTTCACTTGCTACAAGTGAGGATTTACTAGATATTAATTGGTATAAAGATATTATAGAATTTGATCCAGATATCTGGTATTTAGATATTCTTACAAGTGAACAATATCCAATAATACCGAGATCATCAGATTAGAAGACAGATGATTTTGATTATTATAAACCTCGTATGTTACCTATACGAGGTTTTTGTTGCTAAATAATTAACACTTTTTATGCCAAAGATTTGGATATATGTTATAATTAATTTGATAGTGCTTACATTAAAAAGGGGGAACGATAAATTGATTTTGACTAAAGATGAAATGCTGGTTGCGATTAAAGAAAAACCAGGGACAGGAATTAAAATTACAACAAAAGCGATACCTCAAGAATTAAGCGATAATGAGGTATTAATTAAGGTTTTGGCTACAGCTATATGTGGTACAGATTACCATATCTATAGTTGGGATGAGTGGAGTCAAAAACGGATAAAACCACCAATCACAATGGGGCATGAATTTGCTGGTGAAGTTATTAAAGTAGGTAAAAATGTTAACAGGGTTAAACTTGGTGATATTGTTTCTGCGGAAACTCATATTGTCTGTGATGAATGTGAATTTTGTCGTTCTGGAAAAGGCCATATTTGCCAGAATACAAAAATAATCGGTGTCGATACTGACGGTAGTTTTGCTGAGTATGTTAAATTGCCTGCACAAAATTTAGTAATAAATGATAAAAATGTTGATCCAAGATTTTTATCAATCCAAGAACCTTTAGGAAATGCTGTTCATACGATTTTACATTTTGATATTATCGGAAGAACAGTAGCTATCGTCGGCTGTGGTCCAATTGGATTAATGGCAGTAAATATCGCTAAAGCAGTTGGAGCTAGTAAAATAATTGCCCTGGAAGTAAATGAGTATCGTCGTAATCTCGCAAAGGAATTAGGTGCTGATGTAATTATAAATCCTTTAGAAGAAGATGTTATTAGTCGTGTTTTAGAAGCAACAGCTGGTTTAGGAGTTGACGTCGTCGGAGAGTTTTCTGGTAATAAACAAGCAATTGAACAGGCCTTTAAATATGTTAAACTTGGCGGAAAAATGAGTATGTTAGGTATTCCAAGTAGAAACATTGAAATTGATTTATCAAATGATGTTGTCTTTAAAGGCATTACTATTTATGGAGTTACTGGAAGAATTATGTATGACAATTGGCATCAAGTCAAAGGTTTAATTAAGCATTTAGATTTAGAAAAAATTGTTACTCATACTTTTAAACTTAATGAAGTTGAAAAAGCGATGGAAGTAATGAAAAGCGGAAATAGCGGTAAAATTGCATTATTACCATAAATAATTAATAAGGAGAGATGTATTAGTGAGTAGTGTGCATGAATTAAAATTTCTAAAAGATAAGATTCAAGAATTAAAGGCTACAGGAGTTTATCGTAAACTACCTGTTAATACAGGACCATGTGATGCTCTAATTGAATTAAATGGTAAAGAAGTTATTAATTTATCATCTAATAACTATTTAGGTTTAGCAAATAATGAATTGGTTAAACAAGCAGCAATTGCTGCTGTGAATAAATATGGAGCAGGCTCTGGTGCTGTAAGAACAATTGTAGGTAATATGGATATTCATGAGGAACTTGAAGTAGTGCTTGCGGAATTTAAACGTGAGGAAGCTGTATGTGTATTTCAATCTGGCTTTATGTGTAATGCTGGTGTTATTCAAGCAATAACAGAAAAAGGTGATTTAATTATCTCTGATCAATTAAACCATGCCTCTATTATCGATGGTGTCCGTCTTTCTAGAGCTGATAAAGCTGTCTTTAAACATAGCGATATGGAAGACTTAGAAAGAATACTAAAAGAAAAAAGATCACAATACGAAAATGTTTTGATTATTACTGACGGTGTATTTTCAATGGATGGTGATATCGCAAAATTACCAGAAATCGTTGAATTAGCCGAAAAATATCAGTGCCTAACTTATGTTGATGATGCTCATGGTTCAGGAGTTTTAGGTGAAAATGGTCGAGGTACTGTTGATCACTTTGGGCTTCATGGAAAGGTTGATTTTTCAATTGGCACATTATCTAAAGCAATTGGTGTTGTAGGTGGTTATGTTGCTGGTCGTCAAATAATGAAAGATTGGCTACTTCATCGCGGCAGACCATTATTATTTTCAACCTCACTTCCACCAGCTGCAATTGGTGCTATTATTCAATCCGTTAAAATGTTAATGTCATCAAGTGAGTATACTGATAAATTATGGGATAATGCACGTTATTTTAAAGAAAAATTAGCTAAATTAGGCTTTAATATTGGTCATAGTGAAACACCAATTACTCCAATCATTGTAGGCGATGAAGGAAAAACTATGGAATTCTCAAAAACATTATTTGATGAGGGTGTTTTTGTTTCAGGTATAGTCTTTCCTACTGTGCCAAAAGGAACAGGACGCCTTCGTTGTATGATTACTGCTAATCATGAAAAAGCACATTTGGATAAAGCGATAAGCATAATAGAAAAGATTGGTAAAAGGTTAAGTATTATATAAGCAAAAAATCCTAGACTTTCTAGGATTTTTTTATCAAAATCTAAACTTTCTATCAAATATGTAACAATATGAAAGACAGAAATTTTAACTTGACTTATTAACGAAATAATATTAAAATTTTAACTGGATATAATTTTTAGTTCTAGTATTATTAAAATGTTACATAATATATTATAGTATATGCGAAAGAAGGGTGATAAGATGAACGTCCCTAATATCCTAACTGTTATTCGTTTATTTTTAGTGCCGATGTTTATTATCGTGTTTTTTTCTTCATTAGAAAAAGCTTTATTATATTCCGTCTTAATCTTTATTATCGCTGGAATTACCGATGTATTAGATGGATTTATCGCAAGAAAGTATAACCTTATTACTAAATGGGGGCAAGTCGTTGACCCTTTTGCTGATAAGATGATGCAGTTAACAGTCCTTGTTTGTTTTTCGATAAAAAAATATATTTCAGTTTGGTTTGCCATAATTTATGGTATAAAAGAGTTATCAATGATCTTTGGTGGTTTATTTTTATATACTAAAAAAGAGAAAGTTGTTATTCCCGCAAATTCGTTTGGAAAGGTTGCAACGGTTACATTTTATTTAGCGGTTTTATCTGTTGCGGTTAAATATAAATACAGTACCTATATCTTTATTATCGCAATTGCTTTCGCGCTTCTAGCATTTGTGAAATATTCGATTATAGGTTCAAATAAATTAAAACAATTACAAGAAAAAAAATAATAGGTACTTTAGGTACCTATTAATTAGGTAATATTCTTTTGAAATAATGGCGATATTTGTCTTTTAGTTCGTCATAAGAATGCCCGAATTCTTTTTGACAATATTCATCTAGTTCTTCTTTGTAAGCAGTTAAAGCTGCTTTTTTTTCAGCCTTTGTTTTGTCTTTCCAATTTTGTAAATATTTTTGTTTTAACGCTTCTTGTTTTTCCTTTAACATTAATTTTTCGTCTTTAGATAATTGTGGTTGTTCTTCATTTATATTTAACAATGGCTCTGCAGTAGTTTTCTCTTGAAAACAAGTTACAAACGATAAACTAGTAAATACGACAATTAATAATTTTATCATAAATTATCACCTCGATATTATTATTTACCTAAAAATTGATTTTAATATCACAATATTTTACAAAGAACTTATTAATAGTGATATAATAACTAACAGAGATTATATTGGAGTGGTTTAGATGAAAATTCGTACCTACAAAAAAGACTTGCCATATTCTTATACTTTAGGAGTTTTTCTGACAATTGAATTACTTAATAATCGACCTAGCAATGTTTTGAAAGTTTTACTCCATAATAAAGCTAATAATTCTACAGGTGTAAGTAAAATTATTACTTTATGCAAGAAACACAATATCGAATATGAGTATAATGATCGCTTAATTTCCGTTCTCTCTAACAAAGATAACTGTTTTGCGGTCGGTATTTTTACTAAGTATGAGGAAACCTTAGGTGCAACTATTAATCATCTCGTCTTGGTAAATCCTAGTGATTCAGGTAATTTAGGAACAATTATAAGGACTGCATTAGGTTTTGGAATCACAAATCTAGCGCTTGTAAGACCTGCAGTTGATATTTTTGATCCTAAAACGATAAGAGCATCAATGGGAGCACTTTTTAGGATTAGTTTTAAATACTATAATACTTTTTCTCATTATTATCAGGATTATCAGGATCATCAGGCTTATCCCTTTATGCTCGAAGCTAAGACAAAATTATCGCAGGTAGATATCATTAAACCCTATGCGCTAATATTCGGGAATGAAGGTAGTGGTTTACCTAATAACTTTTCAGAAATTGGAACAAGTCTTGTAATTCCCCATAAAAATACTATTGATTCATTGAATCTCTCAGTTGCTGTCGCAATTGCGTTATATGAGTTTACCAAAAGTTAATCATTTGGAATTTATCCAAAGCGATTATCAATCAAAAAGTTTCCTCATATAATGTACAGGGGAGTGATTTTTTGGAAATTGATAAAAGAATATCTGAGTTACAGGAGTTGATTTATCGTAAATATTCATTTGAGAAAAAACTTAGTGATGTTAATGAGCAATACTATTTTATCAAAGATCGGCTTAGGGATTTAGTATATAAATTAGAAAACATGGATTATGATATTAAAGCGCTCGATAAGAAGTCGATTATTTATTTATGGTATGAAATATTTATCTCACAAGGTAAAAATATTTCGAAATTAGAGTATGAATATAAGATGCTTTCAAATCTTCATGATTATATTCGTACTGAATTAAATGAGTTAAATAATAAGTTTGAAAAAATTACTGAATCTGAAGCTTTATACAAGCAATTAATCGAGTCAAAACAGAATTTAAGTCTTAATGAGGAAAAGGAAAAAGCGGATAAACTCCATGATTTAGAACTAGAGGCAATTAAATATAAAAGTAGAATTCGAGATATTAATGAGGCGATTAATTCTAGCGTGTATTTAAGTGATGCTTTTAAACAGTTAGTTGATTTGCTTCAAAAAACTAAAGATTGGGATAATTTAGATATTTTTGGTAGAGGTTTATTTATGAGTATCACCAAAACTTTAGTTTTTAAGCAAACAGATGAAAAAATTAAAAAACTACATTATTTAGCTAATCGTTTAATAAGAGAATTAAAAGTAATTAATTTTTATATGGACTTAAGAATTGATATTAATGCAATTATTAAATATCTTGATTATTTTGAAAAGCATTTATATGATGATATTAAAGATAAAACAAGATTACCGGAAATAATAAAGCATATTAATCAGGGTTATGAAATTGTAAATGATACGATAAATAATTTAAGAACTAATAAGGAAACTTATTTAAAAGAGTTAATTAATATTGAAAAAAATAAACAAGAATTTAACAATTCGTAAACACTTTTCACATATGGAAAGTGTTTTTAATATATTAATCATGGGTGATTGTTTTGCGGATTGACTTAGTATTTGAAGGTGGTGGAATATTAGGAATTACTTTTGTTGGAGCCTATAAAGCACTAATTGAAAAAAAATATGAAGTAGTTAGGTGTGCTGGGACTAGTGCTGGCTCAATTGTGTCAGCATTAATCATTGCGGGATATCGTCCTGAAGAACTTGCAGAGTTAATTGCTATAACTGATTTTAAACAATTTCTTAAAAAAACGAAATTAGCAAAAACATTTTTAGTCGGGAAATTATTATCATTAATTGTTCATAAAGGGATTTATAATAGTAACTGTATTGAAAAATGGATTTATCAACTCCTTGCTAAGAAAGGGATAAAAACTTTTCGTGATATTATGGTAAACGACGAAAGTCCATTAAAAATTATTGTTGCTGATGTCACTAAACGAAAGATGTTAATTCTACCAGATGATTTAAAATATTATCATATAAAGCCAGAAGATTTTTTAATCGCTAAAGCTGTACGGATGAGTTGTACTATTCCTTATTTTTATACACCGCTTAAAATGTATAATAAGGAAGAGTTTAGTTATTGTGTTGATGGTGGCCTTTTAAGTACCTACCCAATCTGGGTTTTTGATATTGATAAAAAGCCTTTAAGACCTGTAATAGGGTTCAAAATTCAAGATAAAGTTAGTTTAACATCTTTAGGTAAAAAAAACATTTTTGCTTATACTCAAGATATAATTGATGCTTGTATTAACAAGGATGAAATGATGTATGTAAGGACAAAAGCACTAGTTAAAACAATTTTAATAAATCATGATAATAAAATTAAAGCAACTGATTTTAAATTAGATGATAAAGCAATGAAATATTTATCTGATTGTGGGTACATTGCGACAAATAACTTTTTTAATGATAATCACATTATTTTTTAATTATCTGGCGCATAGAATACATTGAGAGCAATAATGTGAAAAGGAGAAGTTATGAAAGAGAGATTAAATAAAATAAAAGTGTTTTTTCTTAAGGTCGGAAAATCGATTTATGCTAGTTTAAAAAAAGCTTTCAATTATCTTTGGCCGAGAATAAAGAAAATTACGATTAAAGTTGGAACTACACTTAGTAAAGTTTGTAAATATTTGTTTATCAAGATTAAGCAGCTATCAATTACCATCGCAAAAGCACTTTCTAAAGTAGCTAGGTATATGTGGCCAAAAATAAAATATTGCCTTAAAAAATTAGCACACTATTTTGTCTTGGGGATTAACTATATTTATACTTTTATTAAAAAAATATGCTTATGGATTAAACAAAGGTTTTCCAAAAAAACGCAATAGCGTTTTTTTCTTTGGACATAAATAAGCTTCACACACAAATACTAAATAAGAAAACAAAACTAAAGGGTGATTAAGTGAAAAAGTTAGTCCTATTTATAATGCTTTCCTTATTTAGTTGTACAAAAAGTTTAAATCTGACTAAAACGGAGTCAAAGTTATTAAGTACGGAAAAAGAAATCAATAAAGTCACGTTTTTAAGTTGTGGAGATAATCTAATTCATCATACGGTATATAAATCGAGTTATAATGATGGATATTATGATTTTAAACCGATCTTAAAAAATGTGAAATCATATATTAGTGCTCATGACCTTGCCTTTATTAATCAAGAAACAATTTTAGGTGGGAGCGAGATCGGATTATCTACTTATCCTCGATTTAATAGTCCTTATGAAGTCGGTGATGCTTTGATTGATAGTGGATTTAATTTAATCTCACTCGCAAACAATCATACTTTAGATCGAGGATTAGAGGCAATTAATAACTCGTTAATATATTGGAAACAACAACAAGTTATTTTTTCAGGAAGTGAGATAGAACAAGCAATGGATGTAAAGCTTTTTACTAAAAATGGCATTAAATTTGCTTTTGTTGCTTACACTTATGGGACAAATGGCATCAAAGTCCCAGTTG
>CALFRW010000060.1 GCA_937919135.1 uncultured Haloplasmataceae bacterium | reverse complement strand
ATTATTATAAAATAGTTATTAAGATAAATTAGATAATGAAATAAGATTGGGAGTGTGAAAGGAATAAAAAAGCTAAAAAGCATGCCTTTATATACATGTTTAATTTTTAATATAATGTATGTACTTTGATTTTTACCTAACATATTGAAGAAATGATCATGTGCCAAATAATCAAAAAACTCGACTTTAATTAATTTAATCGCGATTAGTACAGTAAAAATAATAATCCCTAATGTATATACTAATAAAGCATCACCTGTTAAGATTGTAGGTAGTTTTTTAAGCAGTATTATGTAACAAGTAAAAACGATGAGACTATAAATAAAGGTAAGAATGAATCTAATATAAATCGGTGTTTTTATTTTTTCTACCCAATTTTCTAATTTATAATAGGTTTTTTTCGGTAAAAGATATAAAAATAACGTTAAGATTGACAACTTAAGTTTTTTAAATTCAAGATATTTAATGCTTTGATTTATTTTCATACTTAACCTCCCAGATACTCAATTATATCATAGCTTATAAATAAAAAAAAGCACACTTTATGTGTGTTTTTAGTAAATTTCTATAAATTGGCAATACTATAAATGTATTGAGGCTGATATTTTTTTGAAAGATATTCTCCAGCAATCGCAATATCATTATGTTCAACTATATAACCATTAAACATTTCATACTTTTCATTACCTTTACCGGTAATAATTACGACATCATCGATTTCTGCTAATTCTAAGGCTTTGATAATGGCTTTTTTACGGTTAGGAATGATAATTGTCTTAAAGACATCGTTAATTCCTTTAGAAATATCAGAAATAATATCGAGTGTTGCTTCACTTTTAGGATCTTCACTAGTTAAAATAATCGTTGAAGCATAGTTATCAGCTACTTTACCCATTAAGGGGCGTTTGGTACTATCACGTTCTCCCGCTGCACCGAAGACAACAATTATCTTATTGGTTATTACACTTTTGACATTTGATAATAAACTTTCAAGAGCATTGGGAGTATGGGCGAAATCAACAATTACATCAAATGGTTGCCCACAGTTAATAAAGTGGGTTCTACCATCAATTTCTTTTAAGTGAATTAGTTTGGGTATAATTTCGGATAGATCAAATCCTAATGTATGAAGTGTAGCTAAGGCACTTGTAGCATTATAAACATTATAATCACCAAATAGATTAATATTTATTTTTGAAAAGACTTTTGTTTTAGTAATTAAATCAAAGGTTGTTTCATCTAGTGTTGTGATGATATTGGCGATTTGAAAATCACATGTTGCACTTTTACCATAGGTTATTACTTTTGCCTTGGTACTATTTATTATTCGATCTGCATATGGTAATGCATCACTGTTTACGATGGCATAACTATTCTCATCTAACATTTGAAATAACTTTAGTTTAGCTAAAAAGTAATTTTCAAGCGTTTTATGATGATCTAAGTGCTCATGAGACAGATTCGTAAATATTGCTATTTTAAATTTTAAATAATCAATGCGATGTAAATCGATACCTTGACTGGATACTTCAAGGGTAGCATAAGGTAGCTTTTCTTTAACAATTTGATGTAAGAAACGGTTTAATAATATTGGTTTTGGAGTTGTTAAACGATTATTAGCAAGATGATTTTTAATTATAAAACCATTGGTTCCGACATAACCACAGGGTTTATAATGATCGAGTAATTGTTTAATTATTAAAGCAGTTGTTGTTTTACCATCAGTTCCTGTTACCCCAATTAAATCTAATTTTTCCGAAGGGTTATCATAAAATCGGATTGATAGTAATGGTAATATTTTTATCGTGTCTTTAACGATTATATAAGGAATATCAGTTTCAATTTGTCTTGAAGCTATTATTAAAATAGGTTTGATAGTAGAGATTAAATCATGACTATCAAACTTATTTCCCTTTATACAAATGAAACATGTATCTGGCTTAATGTCATTGGTATTTTCTGACAAATGTTCAATATTTATCAAGTCATGGTAATTTTTGCTTTTATAAATAATTTCGACATCTTTTAGCATATCCTTACTTAGCATTTTTCTCCCTCCGTTTGTTTCTACATTATTTATTATGTTGACAATTGTCGAAATTAAAAGCGAGTTTACGAAAATTTAATTGTTAAAAATTAAATGTTTTGGTAATAAAAAAATAATAAGCGATAATTACACTTATTATTTTTGAGCTAAAGCATGGATTAAATCTTCATCAGGGTCAATATAGATTGTTTTTTGATTATCATAAGTTACAAAACCTAATTTAGCACCTGGCACTTTTTTAACATTTTTTACTAGTGTGTAATCGACTGGGACACTTGAAGATAATCTTCCTTTTGAGTAATAGGCAGCAAGATTTGCGGCTGTACGGAGGATATTTTCCGTTAGTTCCTCACATCTAACAATGACATGTGAACCAGGAATTTCTTTTACATGTAAAAAATAATCATTTTTATGTGCTAGTTTATGCGTAATATATTCATTTTGAACATTGTTTTTTCCGACAAAAATTTCTGCACCATCTATTTGATATGTTTCATATTGTGGCTTTTTCGCTGGTTTTTGTTTAGCATTTTGTTTTAAGTAACCAAAACTTGCTAACTCTTGTCTTATTTCTAAAGCATCAGTTAAAGAAGCTGTTTTAATTTGTTCAGTTAAGACTTCAAAATAATTTATTTCATTTACTGTTAATATGATTTGATTTTCTAAATGTAAGATTGCACTTTTTGCTTTTTGATATTTGGTGTAATATTTTTGGGCATTTTCGATTGGTGTTAAAAAAGGATCAAGTTCAATCACTTCTTCTTCATTAGTTTCATAGTTTATACAAGTTAATGAAGTTTTTCCTTTAGTTAGTGTATATGAGTTCGTAATGATTAAGTCACCATAAACTTTAAATTTTAGTGACTCATGGGCTATAAGTAAATCAGTTTTTAAATTATTTAATTTATTTTGATTCTTATGCAATTCATTTTTAATAAACTTTTCTAAATCCTGTGTCTGTTGTTTAATTCTTTCGCTGGTTTCTTTGTTGAAATAGTAACGGTCAAGCATTTCACTTAAGGATTTATAAGTTTTAATCTGACCATCAAGATGTTTTAAAGGATAGAGATAAAAATATTCCTTTTTTGGTGTAGTTATAATAGCAGGCTGTAAATTATTTTCAAAATTGTTAATCATATTAATATAGGACTTATAAAGTCCTTCAGGATTTAATATTGTATTATGGAGTAACTCTTTAGCAATTAAAGGGCTAACACCTTCAAAGTAATTAACGATTGTTTTATTTAGATTATCACTAAAATAATTTAATTGCTCAAAATCAGACTTCTTTGCTTTAAAAAAATTAATTTTATTATTTGTTGGTGGATAGATATATTCTGCACCTGGTTGTAAAGTCCGATAACTATTAAGAAATGGTGATATATGTTTTATCGCATCAATAATTTTTTTTGTTTCCTGGTTAACTAAAATAATGTTAGAATGTTTACCCATAATCTCGATGACTAAACATTTTATTTCTTTATCACCAATTTCATTAAAATGTTCAATATTAAAGATTAAAATCCGATCACAACTTTTTTGTTCAATACTTTGGATAATACCAGATTCTAAATGTTTTCTTAGTAACATACAAAACATCGGTGGTTCTTTTGGCGTTGGATAATTTTCCGATGTTAATTGAATTCGGGCATAAACGGGGTGGATTGATATTAGTAATTTCTGTGTTTTTTGTTTTGCCCTAACGACAAATATTAATTCATAGTTAGAAATTTGATAAATCTTATTGATTCGTCCATTTTCAAGATTTCTTATTAATTCCTTGCGCATATAACGAGTAAATATTCCATCAAATGCCATATTATCACTCTTTCATTGACTATATTATTTAATTTTAACATGTTTTGCTTAGAAAATACAAAATTAAATGTAAAATTTCTTAAAAATATCATTAAAGTACTTAAAAAAGTTATTAAAAAATGGTATGATTAGATAATAATATGAAGATGTTGTTAATCTGAAGGGATGAATGCTATGAAGCTTAATGAAAGAGGACTTCTTGTTGTGATTTCTGGACCCTCCGGAGTTGGAAAAGGAACTGTAAGAAAAGCACTATTTGATCTTGATAAACACAATCTGGAGTATTCAGTATCAATGACAACTAGAGCTCCTCGAGTAGGTGAAGTTGATGGTATAGATTATTTTTTTGTTTCAAAGGAACAGTTTGAGCAAAATATTAAAGATGGAAAATTGTTAGAGTATGCAGAGTTTGTCGGTAATTATTACGGAACACCAATGGATTATGTTGAAAGCCGCTTAAGTAAGGGAAAAGAAGTTGTTTTAGAAATAGAAGTACAAGGAGCAATGCAGGTACGTGAACAAATGCCTGATGCTGTTTTTATATTTATTGCTCCTCCGTCTAAACCGGCTTTAAGAGCCCGGATTACTAAGCGTGCTACAGAGGCAGAAGCAATTATTAATAAACGCATGGAAAAAGCTGAACGTGAATTTGGTATGGCTCATAAATATGATTATATTGTTGTTAATGATACTGTTGAAAATGCAGCAGACAGAATATTAGCTATTATACGTGCTGAACATGCGAAAACAGAAAGAACAATTCATAAATATATGAAAATATTGGAGGTTGAATAAAGTGAGATATCCTTCTATTGATAAGTTATTGGAAATTGTGGATTCTAAATATCGTTTAGCATTAATTATTTCAAAACGTGCTAAAGCAATTGACCAAGGTGCACCAGTATTATTAGAAAAAACTGATAATGTAAAACCAGTAGGTATTGCTTTAGAAGAACTTATTTCCGATAAGTTAATTATAAAATAGTAAATCCTTGAATGTATACATCTTTCAAGGTTTTTTTCTTAGGGAGGTAGTGTATGATTGCGAGTGTAATTGTTGATGTTAAAGCGAAAAATGTAAATCGACCATTTAGTTATCTGATTCCAGAAAAATTAATTGCTGTTATCGAAAAGGGAATGCGTGTTAAAGTACCTTTTGGGCATCGGGAAGTATTAGGTTATGTAGTTGATATCAAGGAAAAAAATACTGAAAACATCGCATTGAAAGAAATTAGCGACACATTGGATATTGTACCAGCTTTAACAGAGGAATTATTAGCCTTGGCATATACAATGAGCAGGGAAACATCTAGTTTTTTAGTTAATTGTCTTCAAGTAATGTTACCTCCAGCTATAAAGGCAAAATATATCAAAAAACTAGTGAAATTAAAAGCTGATCCAAGTATCGACCATTTATTTGGAAACATGCAAGAAATTAATTATGATAATTTAAATCAAGATGAATATTCGTTAATTAAGCAGGCGATAAATCATCAATTAGTCGATATTAGATATGAAGTAAAAGATAAAGTTCAAATAAAATATGAAGTATATTATGAGCTTAAAAAGGTCGCAAAAGTAAGAGGGAAAAAACAACAAGAAGTAATAACCTACTTACAAAGTCATGGCAAAGTATTAAAAAGCGAATTAGTAAAAGCATTAAAAGTGTCAAATAATACACTTAACTCTTTAATATCAAAAGCAATTATCGCGGAATTAAAATATGAGAGTTATCGTGACCCTTATGAAATGCCTGATGATGTTGGTGTTATTCATACTTTAAATCAGGATCAAAATCATGCTTATAAAGAAATTTCTCGAAGTATTAGTAACAAGGAAGAAACTACCTTTTTACTCCATGGTGTAACTGGTTCTGGTAAAACCGAAGTCTATCTACATGTAATCGAGAAGGCACTCAGTTTAAATAAAACAGCGATTATGTTAGTCCCAGAAATAGCTTTAACACCACAAATAGTTTATCAGTTTAAACAACGTTTTGGTAACAAAGTGGCAGTACTACATAGCGGTTTATCCGGTGGCGAAAAATATGATGAATGGCGGAAAATTCGTTATAATGAAGTAAAAATTGTCGTTGGTGCCCGCTCTGCGATCTTTGCACCAATTGTTAATATTGGTGTGATTATTATTGATGAAGAACATGAATCTTCTTATAAACAGGATGAAATGCCCAAATATCACGCAATTGAAATTGCGAAAATCCGCAAAAAATATCATCATGCGACGCTTGTGTTAGGAAGTGCGACACCATCACTAGAATCTTATGCCCGAGCGGTAAAGAAGGTTTATAATCTGTTAGAATTACCCGAAAGAGCTACTTTAACTAAGATGCCACATACAGAGATTATTAATATGACTGATGAGTTTAAAAGCGGTAACTTAAGTATTATTTCTAAGCAATTACATCAGGCAATAATTAAACGGTTAGAAAAACAAGAACAAGTAATACTATTGCTTAATCGCCGTGGATATGATAATTTTTTAATGTGTCGTAGTTGTGGTTATACAATAACATGTCAAAATTGTGATATATCTTTAACATATCATAAAGCACAACAGCGTTTAAAATGTCATTATTGTGGTTATGAAATTCGAGTTATTAAGGAATGTCCGAAATGTAAAGGTCCGTATCTTAAAGGTTTTGGTTATGGGACCCAAAAAGTAGAGGAAACGTTAATTAAAGTATTTCCAACCGCAAGAATTTTACGGATGGATTATGACACAACCGCAAATAAAGGTGATCATGAAAAAATTATCAGAGCTTTTAAAGACCGAAAAGCTGACATTCTTCTTGGTACCCAAATGATTGCGAAAGGACTTGATTTTGAAGCTGTTACTTTAGTAGGTGTGTTGTCAGCTGACACAGTATTAAAATTACCTGATTATAAGGCTAGTGAAAAAACGTTCCAAATTATTACCCAAGTAGCGGGAAGAGCAGGAAGACATAAAGAAAATAGTGATGTTATTATCCAAACTTATAATCCTAGTCATTATGCGATTTATTTAGCTGCAAATTACAACTATAAAGCTTTCTTTAATCAAGAAATGCGGATTAGAAAATTAGGTAAATATCTACCTTATTATTTTATGACGCAAATTGTTGTGACTGCTGATATATTTCAGGAAACATTAAAAGCAGCTAATAATATTCTTAGCTTTTTAAAAAAGCATTTATCTAGTGAGTGTATTTTATTAGGTCCTGTTGTCCCACAAATAAAAAGGATTAATAATTTATATTCATCACAAATTATAATTAAATATAAAAAAGAACCACATCTAGAAAAAACTTTAGAAAGTATTATTATATCATATCAAGATAGGTCAGTTAGTGTAATTATTGACCGTTACCCTAATTTTTTGTTGTAGGAGGTATTAAATGAGAATTGTCTTTATGGGAACTCCAGAGTTTGCGGTAAATATTCTCCAATCTTTAATTGATAGTGAACATGATGTCATTGGTGTAGTTACGCAACCAGATAGGCTAGTAGGAAGAAAAAGAATTTTAACAGCACCTCCTATTAAAACTTTGGCATCAAAATATAGTATTCCAGTCTTCCAACCAGAAAAAATTAAACTAAATTATCAACAAGTTATAAATTGGAATCCTGATATAATTATAACTTGTGCATATGGGCAAATTATCCCTAAAGTATTACTTGACTATCCTAAATATAAAGCAATTAATGTTCATGCATCTCTTCTTCCTAAGTATCGAGGCGGAGCTCCAATTCATCAAGCAATAATCGATGGATGTAGAGAAACTGGAATCACTATTATGTATATGGATGTAAAAATGGATGAAGGCGATATAATCGCACAAAAAACAGTAAATATTGAAGAAACTGATGATGTAGGCAGATTACATGAAAAATTAAGTATTGCGGGGGCCAATTTATTAATGGCTACTTTACCAAGTATCGTTAATCACACCAATAAAAGCATTAAACAAGACCATCGTGAAGCAACATATGCTTATAATATTAAACCAGAAGATGAGAAAATAATTTGGGATATGTTAGGGGTTCAAATATATAATCAGATTAGAGGTCTAAATCCTTGGCCAGGAGCCTATAGTATCCTAGATGGTAGACGTGTTAAAATCTATCGCAGTAAAATTATAAAAATGCCAAGTAGTGGTATCCCTGGTGAAATTATCGAACTACAAAAAGATGGGATTATCGTTAAAACTGGAGATCATAATTGTGTAAAACTAATGGAGGTACAACTTGAAGGTAAAAAGATTCAAACCATTAAAGAGATATTAAACGGAAAACATCCCTTTATTATCGGGAAGAAATTTTCTACTTAATAATAATAAAAGAAAGGTGATAATATGAATCCGCTTGTAACAATTAAAATGGCTGATAAAAAAACAATAAAAATTGAACTGTATCCTGAAATAGCACCGAATACAGTAAATAACTTTATTGCGCTTATTAAGAAAGGTTTTTATGATGGGATAATTTTTCATCGCGTAATTGAAAAATTTATGATTCAAGGAGGATGTCCAAATGGCAGTGGTACAGGAGGCCCTGGATATCAAATTAAGGGTGAGTTTAATGCCAATGGTTTTAAAAATGATTTAAAACATACTGAGGGTGTAATCTCAATGGCAAGAACAAATGAGCCTGATTCTGCAGGAAGTCAATTCTTTATTATGCATAAGACTTCGCCACACTTAGATGGACAATATGCCGCATTTGGTAAAGTAATCGAAGGAATGGATATCGTAAATAAAATTGCGACTACTGATACCGATCGTTATGACAGACCATTAAAGCAACAAACAATGGAGCAAGTTACTGTTGAAACATTTAATATTGATTATCAGGAACCAGATAAAGTTTAAGCATTTTTTTAGTAAATTCGACAAAAATCTACAATTTATTAAATATCTAGTAGATAATTATAATTTAAATGAAACTGAAAATATGATTTATTTGTGTTTTGAGCCTAAATTTACTGGTAAATATCATATTGAAACTGCTAGTACAATAATATAAAGGTTTTTGGTGTTATCGAAGACCTTAATTTAGATTTGATGCTAAAAATGAGGTAAATTGTAATGGTTCAATAAGTATTGATCTAATTGGCGATAGAAGATATTATTTAATAATGACTAATAGTGAAAATAGAAATAAAATAATTGATATTTCAATCACAAAAGAGCCAGATTAGGCTCTTTTGTGATGAATATATAATTGTTTAATAAAAAGCGCTTACAATAAAGATAAATTATTCAAATATATTTTATTAACTGGGAAAAAGTGTTATAATGTGATTTTGAAGGATGTTATTAAAGTGGTTATACTAATAATGTTGAGGTGTGAAGATGAAAACTTTAATTAATAAGTTGTGGAAGTATCGTGATAATCGGAAATTGTTTAATATTATTATTACTTTATTTGGTTCGGTTTTATATACCATAGGTGTTAAATGGTTTATTATTCCTGCTAATCAAAAAACAGGTGGTTTTACAGGTATCGCTCAAATTATCTATGGTGTTATTGAGCCATTATTAAATGATGTGATTACTTATGATACAGGTGTAAGTTTTATTTGGTTTTTATTAAATATTCCTGTCTTTTATTTAGGTTTTAAATCACTCGGTAGACGGTTTTCTTTCTTAAGTTTTATCGCTGTTGTCTTTGGGATGCTTAGTCTTTCTTTTTTACCGATTCCTGATATCGTTATTCGGGAAAACATCGCTAGAGACCAAATGCTTAGTGCTTTATTAGGTGGAGCTATTGCGGGAGCAGGTGTTGGTATTACCTTGAAGGTAGGTGCATCAACTGGGGGAACTGATATTATTAGTCAATATTTATCCACTAGGTATGATCGTCCTTTTGGTTATTTCTCCTTTATGCTTAATTTGTTTATCATTATCGTGGTAGGATTTACTGATGCCTGGATTTATGCACTATATACAATAATTAATCTATTTGTGATGACAATTGTGATTGACAAAATCCATACTCGTCATAATAAATTGACGCTGATGATTATTACTGATGATAAAGATGAAATGATTGAAGCAATTCATAAACGTATTTATCGTGGCATTACGGTAATTCCAAGCGTTGGTGCTTATTCTCGCAAGGAAAAGGCAATGTTAATGATGGTTGTATCGAGTTATGAGTTATATAATGTGATCGCAACTATTAAGGAAATTGATGTTAATGCCTTTACCAATGTAATTAAGAGTCAAACGGTAATTGGTAACTTCTTTAAACCTAAGGTATAGTGGAGGGAATGCATGAAAATTCAAGTGAAAATATTTGATGAAGAACATGAAAAAGATCTCGAAGAGAAGATCAATGATTTTTTAGCTGACCTTGATGTATGTGAATTGATCGATATCAAATATACAGTTAGTTCTTTTTATGATTATAAAGACCAAATTTATTGTTACTCAGCGCTGATAATCTATAAAGTTTGTGATGAAGAGGATGATGATTAATGGATGTAAAACTATTCGAATCGCTTGCCTTATCATTTTTCCCAGAAGAAACCATTCAATTTTTTAATGATGGTATTCAATTTGGTTTTAATAATAAAATTACCAAAGAAATTAACAAAATAGGTTACAGTGTGAATTTAACTACTGATATTATTAAGCAGGCTCTTGATAATGGTGTTGATTTAATTTTAACGCATCATAATATTTGGGAGGACCATTTTGAAATGCGTGAAGATTGTTTAAAACTATTATCTGAAAATGACATTATTCATTTTTTTAATCATTTACCTCTTGATAGTATGCCCTTTGGCCCATCAGGAGCCTTAGCTAAAGCACTTAATTTACAGGTCATTAAGCGGATATCACAATTTGATATTTTTTATTTTGGTGTTGTCGGTGAGTATAAACAATCGTTAACGCTAGATGAATTTAGTAACAAAGTTGAACAAGTTTTAAAACATAAAGTTAGAGTATGGAAAAACAATGATCAGATGGTTAAGCGTGTAGGTGTTGTTTCAGGTAGCGGGAAAGATTTAGAATCATTACATGATGCGATTAATAATAATTGTGATGTATATGTTACGGGTGAAAAGTCACTTACAACTTTACTATATGCTAAACATCAAAAGTTGAATTTTGTTCTTGGTAGTCATACTTTTACTGAATTAGGTGGAATAAGAAATTATGCAAATTTAATTAAAACTAACAGTAACTTAAAAGTAATTGAATTACAAGATGAATGGATTGAATAAGATGAAAACAGTACGAGAAGTTGCAATAGATGTCATAAATCAAGTTTTTAATCAAGGTGCCTACAGTAATCTGTTGCTTAATGAAACAATTAAAACACAGGAATTAAATAAAAAAGATATCGGATTATTAACTGAACTTGTTTATGGTACGATTCAATATAAAATAACCCTAGATTATTATTTAAACAGCTTTATTGGTGCTAAAAAAATTCCTAATCAGGTGAGAAATATTTTACTTATGGCATTTTATCAAAAACTTTATTTAGATAAAATCCCTGATTTTGCGATTATTAATGAAGCAGTTAATTTAACAAAATTAACTCATGAGAAAAATGCTGGTTTAGTTAATGGAGTGTTACGGAATTTAATGCGTAGAGGTGTTACTTTAGATAAAGTAACAGATAATGTAGAAAGGTTAGCGCTTGAGACCTCTCATCCTTTGTGGCTAGTAAAAATGTGGAGTAAGCAATATGATTTTAAAACTGCCAAGAAAGTATGCTTAATGAATAATATCCCTCCCTATCAATTTGCCAGACTAAATTTATTTAAAGATAAAAGAGAAAATATATTAAGCCGTTTACATGATAAGCATATTGACTTTTTTGAAGCTGCGATTCCAGAAGCGATATATTTTGAGGATGATAATATCGCTAATATTAGTTTATATAAAGCTGGTTATCTTAATATTCAGGATTTAAGTTCAATGTATGTAGCTAAAATATTGGAGCCTAAAAAAGGTGAAAGAATAATTGATGTTTGTAGTGCACCTGGTGGAAAAAGCACACATATTGCGGAAATTATGGAAGACAGCGGTGAGGTTGTTGCTTGTGATATCCATGAACATAAGATTAAATTGATTGAGCATAATATAAGAAGGTTAGGTTTAAAAAGCATTAAAACAATGTTAATTGATGCTAGAAAGCTAACAACTGTTTATGGTAAAGAAAGTTTTGACCGCGTTTTAGTGGATGCACCATGTTCTGGTTTTGGTGTAATCAGAAGAAAGCCAGAGATAAAATATAATAAAAAACCTACTGATATTGATGAAATCATTTTACTTCAAAAAGAAATAATTGATGAAGCAGTTAAACTAGTTAAAAAAGCCGGTACATTAGTATATAGTACTTGTACGATAAATAAAAAAGAAAATGAAAAAATGGTAACATATATACTGGATACATATCCAGAATTTACGTTAAATAGTGCCCCTTTTGAAAACCTAAATTTAGGTAATCAAGGATATGTGCAAATAATTGATCAGGTAAAAGGTGGAGATATCTTTTTTATTGCTTGTTTTCGGAAAAATTAACATAATTAATTGATAGCCTTACTAATATGTAGTATAGACTATTGAAAGGTAAGGTTAATTATGGGTATATTAAATCCTTCTGATACTTGTGAAATAAAAGTTGAAAAGCAATTTGAAAGGATATTTGCGGAAGAAGAGAAGGTAGTAATTTCTTATAAGCAAATAAGAGATTTAATCATCTTAACTAACTTAAGGTTAATTATTATTGATAAGAAAGGGGTTACAGGGAGAAAAAAGGTAGTTAAAAGTTATCCTTTAAATAAAATCTGTTACTTTGAAATTGAAAATGCCCCGTATTTTGATATTGATAATGAAGTAATTATTGCTTTTACAGGTATAAAGGATCCTCTCAGTTTTACTTTATCTAAAGGAACAGATGTTTATGAGTTTAGTAGATTACTTACCACATATGCGTTTAGATGATAAAGGAGTATTAGTAAATGACACGCGTTCTCATATTTATTTCAGCAGGTATTGGTGCTTTATTTAGCTTTTGGTATCTAATTGACCATCAAATATATGAGCCCCAATTAAGTGAGATTGCAAAAATCGCAATCTTTGTAAATCATGGTTTATTTGGCTTTAGCTTAATTATCATGCTTTATACATTTTTTTTAAAAAATAAATATGTTAAACTTTTAGGTGGGTTATTAATTATCGGGGGATTATTGTATTTAGTATTAATGTTCTCATTTATAAAACCTAATTACTTTTATTTTATTCCTTTAGGATTTTATTTATTAACAGGAAGTATACTACTAAAGATGAATTCTGTCTAATACAGAGTTCTTTTTTGTTTCTTAGTAATTAATGTAGATATTTTGTTGCTGATGAATTATAATATAAACAATAATCAAAGAAGGTGTAGTAGATGAATAAAGCGTGGATGAAATTAGATAATGCAGCTAAAATTTATCCTTTAGTAGAATCAGACTTTTTAACGACAGTATTTCGTTTTCGGATAACTTTAGATATTACAGTAAACCCTGAAGTATTATTAACTGCGCTAAATAAAGTTATTAGGCGTTTTCCATATTACAAGGTTACGTTAAAAAAAGGCTTTTTTTGGTTTTATTTAGAAAAAAATGAAAATGAGTTCCAAGTATATGAAGATAATGAGATTCCCTGCCGGCGGATGATTAAAACAGAAACATCAGGTTATTTATTTCGCGTCTTATATCAAAAGAAAACGATCGCGGTAGAGTTTAATCATATTATAGCTGATGGTAGTGCTTGTCTAATCTTTTTAAACACACTTGTCGCAGAATATCTTCGTTTGGAAGGTATTGATGTTGGGATTAATGAATGGGTCAAGGATCTTAATGCTCCGGTTAATGATAATGAGTATGAGGATTCACATAGTTTACTCGGAAAAAAATATTTTAAAACGCACAATAAAAAGATTCCAGATGTAAAAGATGTTTTTCATATTAAGGATCATGTAATTAGTCGTGACCTGTATCTTGTCACTAATGGAATTTGTGATAGTAATGAGTTATATCATACCGCAAAGAAGTATAATAGCAGCATCACAGAATTTTTAACTGCACTTTATTTAGAGAGTCTATTTGAAATCCAGTTAGAACAGGTTAAAAAAAAGCGGAAACATAAGCCAGTATCAATCCAAGTTCCGATTAATATGCGGCGGAAATTAAATAGTGAAAGCATGCGTAACTTCTCTTTATTTATTACTCCTTATTTATTACCAAATAGTAATTATAGCTTTGCGGAGATTATAAAAATTGTCGCTAAATATTTTGCGGAAAAAACGGAACTAGATAATTTATTAAGCTTAATTGTTCAAAATTATAAAACAGAAAGAGCTATCTTTGTGAGAATCTTACCCTTATTTTTGAAGAGCTTGGTTACACCGCTGATATATAAAGCAGTAGGAGCGGATACTTATTCAGGTACATTATCAAATATAGGACTCATTAAACTTCCTACGGAGCTTGAAAAGCATGTTAAAAGGCTTGATTTTACTCTAGGACCATGTCCAATTACTAAATCATTATGTGCGGTAGTAGGATATAAAGACAAAATTTTTATATCATTTGGCAGAAATATTAAAGCTGCTTCTGTAGAAAGGAAATTCTTTCGTAAAATGGTGCAATTAGGTATAAAAGTCACAATTGAAAAATATGGTGGTGATCGAGAATGAAATACTGTATGAAATGTGGTGTTTTAATAGATGAAAATAAACACCGTAATTGTCCTTTATGTAGCACGATAATCTTGAAAGATGAGGAAATTGAAACACTCAAGATTGAGGATATATTTGTTTTGCCTAAAGTTAAAAAAACAAATCATAAAGTAAAAAATAATAAAGAGATAATTAACCTACATGGTTTGGGTTATTATATTATTCTTATTATAGCTTTTATTGGGATGTTCACGCTTTTTATAATTGATTTAGCTAGCGGATTTAATATTACTTGGTCAAAAATCCCGCTTTTATCTATTCTTTATGGTTTTTTATTAGTTTCGTTACCATTAAAAAGTAATAAGAAAAGTTTGTTTTTTTATGCGACATTTGATTCGTTAATTTCATGTATTTACTTTATTGTCCTTAATCATTTTATTAGTGCTGAGTTTACCTGGGCCTATTATGTAAGTCTTTCGATTATATTAGCTTGGGTGTATTTATCACTTACACTAAGTAATAAAATAAAGGGTTTTATAATTAAATTTAGCTTTTCTTTTATCGCAACCGCAATTTTTGTCCTCTTAATAACTTTAGGGTTTAATAATCAGTCGGCTTTTGCGGTACTTGCCCTTCCGATAAATGCTTTAGTATTTATTCTAACGATTATTGGCTATTTATTTATTAAAACCTATATTTATAATTGGTTTATAATTATTTCAACACTTTCGATAAATATTAGCATTTTATGTTTAGGGATTGACCTTTTAGTACAAAAGTATGTTAATGGTATTGTGGCACTTAAGTGGTCATATATTGTTTTGATCGTTTTAATCCCTTTTACAATATTTATGTTATATTTGGACAATAGATATAAAGTCCATAGTTATTTGATGAAAAAGTTCCATATTTAACGATTAGATCCTAATTAGGATCTTTTTTTACTAAAGATGGTAAAATATTAGTGAAAATGTGATAAAATAATAAATGGTGATCTAATGAAGAATAACATTTATGCGTATACACTAGAAGAATTGCAAGCATTTTTTAGTGAAAATAATGAAGCAAAATTTCGGGCGTCACAAGTATATAATTGGCTCTATCAAAAACGTGTTAATTCATTTGCCCAAATGAATAATTTATCAAAAAGAGCGCTTGATTTATTAACTGAACATTTTGATATTGAAATATTAACATTTGTGCTGAAGCAAGAGTCAATTGATGGAACGATTAAGTTTTTATTTAAAGTTCGTGATCATCATTTTATTGAGGCGGTTTTAATGAAACATGATTATGGCTATTCAGTATGTGTATCAACCCAAATCGGTTGTAAGATGGGATGTACTTTCTGTGCTTCGACAATTGGTGGTGTGGTCAGGAATCTTGATAGTGGTGAAATAATGGCACAAGTTATTGAAATCCAGAAATATTTGGATAATGCTAATGAACGTGTTTCTTCCCTTGTTTTAATGGGTTCTGGAGAACCTTTTGATAATTATGATAATGTCATTAAGTTTATTAATCTGGTTAATAATGATCATACACTTAATATTGGTGCGAGGCATATTACCGTATCAACAAGCGGAATTGTTCCAAGAATTTATGACTTTGCTGATTTAAACCTTCAAGTAACATTAGCAATTTCGCTTCATGCTACTACTAATACAGTGAGAAGCTTGATTATGCCGATTAACCGTCGTTATCCTTTAGAGGAATTAATAAAAGCAATTAAATATTATAATGATAAAACGAAACGTCGCGTTACCTTAGAATTTGGTTTACTTAATGATGTCAATGATTCTATTGCGGAAGCTCTACGTTTAGGGGATTTAATTAAACCGCTTTTATGCCATGTCAACGTGATACCAATAAATGATGTTAGTGAACGAAAGCATAAAAAACCATCATTAAGTCGGATTAAGCAATTTGTGGAAACACTAGAAAAACAAGGAATAAATGCGACGATTAGAAAAGAACTAGGTTCGGATATTGATGCCGCTTGTGGGCAACTGCGAGCTAAGAAAGCAAGTTTAATAAGAAGGAGGATGTATGCCAAAAGGATTAATTATTAAAGCACTTAGTGGTTTTTATTACGTTGAAGAAGAAAAAACGAAAAGGATATATGAATGTCGTGGTCGTGGTGTTTTTCGAAAACAGAATCTTACTCCACTTGTGGGTGATTATGTAACTTTTCAAGTTGAAGCAAATGAAAAAGGTTATATAAATGATATTGATACCCGGAAAAATGAATTAATTAGACCAATGATTGCGAATGTTGACCAAGTTATTTTAGTTTTTTCGGTAAAAAAACCAGAATTTAATCAACCATTACTTGATCGCTTTCTTGCGGTGATTGAAGCTAGTTTTATTAAGCCTGTAATTGTTTTAACAAAAATGGATTTATTAGTTAATGACTCCATCGAGCCATTTATAGCTTATTATGAAGCGATTGGATATAAAATTGTTAAAACTTCAAAATTCGATAAAACAAGTATTAACAATTTTTGTCGTCTATTAGACAATAAAATTAGTGTCTTAGCTGGTCAGTCTGGGGTTGGTAAATCTTCACTATTAAATGCGATTAATCCTAATTTTGAACTGCACACTGATCAAATATCACTTGCTTTAGGACGTGGTAAACATACAACAAGACATGTAGAGTTATTTAAAGCAGCTAATGGTTTAGTAGCTGATACACCTGGATTTAGCAGTTTGGACTTTCAAGAGTTAGAAATTGATATTGAACTATTAGCACAAGCTTTTACTGACTTTTTTAAGCTTAGCCATGAATGTAAGTTTCGGGGATGTTTACATGTAAATGAACCAAAATGTGCTGTTAAAGCTAAGCTAAAACATAATCCTATTTATGATAGTCGTTATCAAAACTATGTTAATTTTCATGAAGAAATAAAAAGTAAAAAAGTAATATATAAAAAAAAGGAGGATTAATATGAAAGTTGCACCATCAATGTTATCAGCTGATTTTAGTAAGCTAAAAGAGGAAGTTATCGAAGTTACCGAATATGGAGCGGATTTAATTCATTTAGATATTATGGATGGACATTTTGTTCCGAATATTACTTTTGGTCCATTAGTCGTCAAAGCTTTAAGACCTTATACCAAAATCCCATTTGATGTGCATTTAATGATTGAAAACCCGGATAAATATATTGAAGCCTTTGTAAATAGTGGTGCTGATATTATTACTGTTCATGTCGAAACCTGTATTCATTTACATCGTACAGTCCAACAAATTAAAAGCTATGGAATAAAAGCGGGAGTTGTTCTTAATCCCCATACACAAGTTGAAAGTATCAAGCATCTTTTACCGCTTTGCGATATTATTTTAATCATGTCAGTAAATCCTGGTTTTGGCGGTCAAACATTTATTGATTTTACACTTGATAAAATTAATGCATTAGCTAAAATTAAAGCAGCTAATAATTATCACTACTTAATCGAGGTTGACGGTGGGATAAATGCGGAAACGGGATTATTATGTAAAAACCATGGTGCTGATATCTTAGTTGCTGGTTCATATATCTTTAATAGTGATGATCGAAAAAAACGGATTGGGACGTTAAAATTATTATGATAATTAATATTGTTGCGGGCAGTGATTTTAACTATCAAATATTAAAATTACATCCTGCTGATATTACGATTGGTGTTGATTATGGTGCTTATCAATTACTAGAACGTAAATTAAGCTTAGATTATGCCTTTGGTGATTTTGATTCAATTAGTGAAGAAAAGTTAGAAAAATTAATCATAAGTGGTGTGAAAATTAATCAATATCAATCAGAAAAGGATAATACTGATACTGAACTGGCTCTAAGTTTCGCCTTAAGTTTAAACCCTGAAGTAATTAATCTTTTTGGTGTGACTGGAAAAAGATTAGATCATTTTTTAAGTGTAATTTATTTATTTAATAAAGTTATCGAAACAAATAGCAAAATGTATATTTATGATGATTATAATAAAATTTATCTTTTAAAACCAGGTAAGTATAAAATAATGAAGTCAGCTTATCATTATATTTCATTTTTTGCTTACCATAATGAGGTTAATAATTTAACGCTGAGGAATTTTAAATACGAGCTTACAAATCACTTCCTAAATAATCATGATAGTCTATGTATCAGCAATGAAATTATCGGGTTAACAGGGGTCTTAGAATTTGAACAAGGAGTTTTGCTAATTGTCGAAAGTCGGGATTAAATTATCATAAGTCTTACGGGTTTATCATAAGATGTACAAAAGAGATATCTAGGGGGGTAATAGTATTGAAGTTTTATACAATTAAATTACCAAAATTTTTGTCTTCAATAGTGACTTTCTTTATCCGTTTATTTAAACGAAGTAAATAAAAAAGCTGCTCCAAATATTGGAGCAATTTTTTTATTTTAGAAAAAGAAAAAATAGTAAATATATTTAATTATTATTGCCGATATTATTAATGGTGATAATATGAAAATCTGTTTTCAAAATATTGGAATAATCATTATTCATGGTTTAGATGGTGCGATAAATAATGTTAATCTTTTATCACAAAAACTTACTTTATTGGGATATAAGGTAGAAGCACCGCATCTAAAAGGTTATAAAGAGGATAAAACTAGTCTAAAGCGAGTAACATATATCGATTGGATAAAGGATATTGAGAAAGCTTATTTAACCATGAAAGATCATTGTCAGGAAATAATAATGATTGGTTTTTCTAGTGGTGGATTATTATCTTTACAAGTGGCCAGTAAATATAAAGTTAAAGGAATAATCGCTTTAGATCTTTCTCTTTCTAGGATTAAGTATTTATTTAAGCGGGTGTATATTAAGCTTTTAAAAGCAACAAAGAAAATCTTACCTTTGATAAATTGTGATGTTTTTATTAATCAAAGTAAAAGCGTTAATTATTTATCTAACAATATCCCATGTAAAATTAAAAAACAACTATTTTTCACAGAAAGTAAAATAGCTGATGAAGAAATGATTGATTTAATAAAATATATCGAAAGTTATTAAAAAAGGTTCAGTTTCTGAACCTTTAAATTATACTCGTTCTACTTTTCCTGATTTCAAAGCACGAGCAGAAACATATACTCTTTTTGGTTTCCCATTAACTAAAATCCGAACTTTATGTAAATTTGCTTTCCATGTTCTTCTAGTTGAGTTTAATGCGTGTGAACGAGCATTACCACTTTTAGTGCGGCGACCTGTAATTGCACAAACGCGAGCCATAATAAACCTCCTTCATAGGTATTATTCCTCAATTGACTATCTTAATTTATCATAATTTCAAGTTTTTTTCAAGTTTTTTTAACATAATATAAACGAAAAGTGTTAAAATGATAAAAGAAAGATAAAAATGTTGTATTAAATATCAATTTATAGTAAAATTTAATAGTAAATAAAGATTTTATTATTTATTTAATACGTTAGGAGGCTTTTAGTATGAGTATCCATATTGAAAGTGATTATGGAAGAATCGATGTGTCACCGGATGCGATTGCTCAAGTAGCAGGAACTGCTGCGACTCAATGTTATGGTGTAGTTGGAATGGCGTCTAACAATCAATTAAAAGATGGTTTAGCCGTTATTTTGCGTCGGGAAAATTATGGAAAAGGTGTTGCGATTCGAAGCGAAAATGATATTATAGATATCGATTTATTTGTTGTGCTTGGATATGGGGTTAAAATATCTGAAGTATCACTAGAAATCCAAAAGAAAGTTAGATATGATGTAGAACAATATTTTGGTAAGAAAGTAAGAAGTGTAAATGTTTTCGTACAGGGAGTACGTGTCATTGATGAAAATTAGGAGGTAATATACATGTCAACTTTTAGAATTGACGGGTCCCTATTAAAACAAATGATTATCAATGGAACCGTTAATCTTGAAAATAATTCTGATAAAATTGATCAATTAAATGTTTTCCCTGTACCTGACGGAGATACTGGGACGAACATGAAGTTAACATTAACTTCAGGAGCTAAAGAAATTAAAAATATAGATTCAAAATCAATATATGAGGTTGCGAGGAAATTATCTCGAGGATTACTAATGGGTGCTAGAGGTAATTCAGGAGTAATCTTATCACAATTATTTAGGGGATTTGCGAGTGGTTTAGAAGGTGAAGATGTCGCAGATGCGGTCATATTTGCTAAGGCATTAAAAAAAGGTGTTGAAACCGCTTATAAAGCAGTTATGAAGCCCGTTGAAGGCACCATTTTAACTGTATCTAGAGAATCTGCTGAGGAGGTGTCTCGGATAGCTACTCCAGAAATGTCTTTTGAAGAATTGTTGTCACGCTTAGTTGAAGAAGCAAAACGTTCATTAAAAAGAACACCAGATTTATTACCTGTTTTAAAAGAGGTAGGGGTAGTTGATTCAGGAGGAGCAGGACTATTAACAATTTATGAAGGATTTGAAAGAGCGATTAATGGTGAAATACTAAAAATTGAGGAAAACAAAACAGCTAAAACTGTCCAAAGTGCACAAAGTGTTTTTGCGACTGAAGATATAACTTTTATGTATTGTACAGAATTTATTGTACAATTAGATAGTAATAAAACCAGAACCAATCCCTTTACAGAACAAAGATTTGCGAATTATCTTTCATCGATCGGTGATTCATTAGTAGTTGTACAAGATGAAGAAATCGTAAAGGTCCATGTTCATACTAATGAGCCAGGGATGGCATTAAATTTTGCGCAAAAATATGGTGAGTTTCTTAAACTGAAAATTGAAAATATGAAAGAGCAACATAGTACGATTGTGACAGAAGCTAGTTATACAACCCAGCCTGCAAAAGCAGTTGAGAAAAAAGAATACGGTATTATTGCCGTATGTTCTGGAGAAGGTCTCGCAAATATCTTTAAAGAAATGGGTTGTGATGTAATTATAAAGGGTGGACAAACAATGAACCCATCTACCGAAGACTTCTTAAAAGCTATTGATGAAATAAATGCCCAGAATATAATTATTTTCCCTAATAATAGTAATATTGTTATGGCTGCTAATCAAGCAGCGGAGGTAACAGAAGACGTAACAGTTAAGGTAATACCAACTAAAACGATACCTCAAGGCTATTCTTCATTATTAATTTTTAACCCTGCTCAAGATATAGACACTAATTTTCAAAGTATGGTTCAACAAGTAAAAGAGGTTAAATCAGGGCAAGTAACATATGCAGTACGAGATACACAATATAATGGTCTAGTAATTAAGAAAGATGATTACATGGGTTTTTATGAGAAAGATATTGTCGTAAGCGATAAAAAACGCTTAGATGTTACTTTGTCACTTTTAGATAATATGATCGATGATGATACTGAGATTGTCACTGTCTTTTATGGGGAAGACACATCAGTTGAGGAAGTAGAAACGATCAGTGATTATGTCGAGTCAAAATTTAAAGATGTTGAATTAGAAGTATTAGAAGGAAATCAACCAGTTTATTCATATATAATAGCTGTTGAATAATTATTAATTTAAGAGGTTGTATAGCGACCTCTTTTTAGTACTAGGAGGATTTATGATTGAAAATATTAAGTTAGTTTTACCCAGTAAAGAATATTTGTCATCATATATTGAAGCAATTAATGAATATAGAGTAAATAATATTAATACATATGATTTTTCTCATCCTGATGAATGTGATCTATTTACGAAATATGAGGATTTTCGCTTAGGGCGAAATTTACCAGAAAATTATGTTAAGGCAACCTATTTATGGTTAGTTGATAATAATGAGTTTATTGGTGAAATATCCATCAGGCATAGCTTAACTGAAAGCCTATTGAAGCTTGGTGGTAATATTGGTTATGGAATAAGATATTCAGCGTGGAATAAAGGTTATGGTACCGAAATGTTACGACTTGCTTTAGTAATTGCCAAAGAAATAGGTTTAGATAAAGTGTTAATAACTTGTAATGATGATAACTATGCGTCAGTAAGAGTTATTGAAAAAAATGGTGGTAAACTCTTTGATAAAATTGTTAATCATATTGATGGAAAGAGAATAATCACAAGAAGATATTGGAGGAACATATGAAACAAGTAATATTAACAGGTGATAGACCTACAGGAAAATTACATATTGGTCATTATATCGGTTCAATTCGAAAAAGAGTTGAGTTACAAAACACATATAATGATGCTGATATTTTTATTATGATAGCTGATAGCCAAGCGATTACTGATAATGCACATAATGTAGAAAAAATACGCCAAAACATTATTGAAGTAGCTTTAGATTATTTAGCTTGTGGAATCGATCCTAATAAAGTAACTATTTTTATTCAATCACAAGTACCAGAACTATGTGAGTTAACATTTTATTATCTGAATTTAGTTACATTATCACGACTACAACGAAATCCGACAATTAAAGCAGAACTTAAAATGCGTGATTTTAAGAATTCCATTCCTGTCGGTTTTCTAACATACCCAATTAGCCAAGCAGCTGATATAACAGCTTTTAATGCGACGATTGTACCAGTAGGTGAAGACCAACTACCAATGATTGAACAGACAAGGGAAATTGTTAGAAGTTTTAATTCACTTTATGGTGATACACTTGTAGAACCAACAGCTTTACTTCCAAAAGTTAAAGTTGGTTCACGACTTCCTGGCCTTGATGGGAAAATGAAAATGAGTAAATCATTAAATAATTGCATTTACTTATCTGATCATCCAGATGATATTAAAAAGAAAATTATGAGTATGTTTACAGATCCTAATCATTTACGGGTTGAAGATCCAGGTGAAGTTGAAAATAACCCCGTTTTTATTTACTTAGATGTCTTTTGTAAGGATGAACATTTTGAAAGCTTTTTACCAGATTATCATAACCTTAATGAATTGAAAGCTCATTACAAAAGCGGAGGCTTAGGCGATGTGAAAGTTAAGAAGTTTTTAAATAATATTATCCAAGCAGAACTAGCGCCAATTAGAGAAAGAAGAAATGAATCCGAAAAACACATAAAAGCTATATTTGATATCTTAAATGCAGGTAGTAAAAAGGCAAAAAATGTAGCTAGTGATACAGTGAATAAAGTGAAAAAGGCTATGGGAATTGATTATTTTTCTGATGTAGATTTAATAAAGGGACAGATTAAAAAATATACTAAACTGTAAACTCTGAAATGTCTTGAATTTAGAATGCTAATACGACAAATGAATTATATTACATAATTAGCTGTTGAATGGTCAATTAAAAAACCTCGTAAGCACGTGTTACAAGGTTTTTTTAATTACCATTTTAAATATCTATTAAATATCTCTTCATTATATTTATCCGCATTGTCTAGGTTTGAACTTTTTAATACTGGAGGGTTGAAGTTGTGCTTAACTAAGATATCTAGTGTTTCTACGATTAGAGCTTGGGCTAAGAAACAACCGATAGAACTAGATGTAGGGCCTGAATAAATCTCAGAGTTGGGGATTTTAAAGCCAGCATCACCTATAGTGCCACAATTATCAATGACGACATCAGAAACCTCAAACATTCTTTTACCGCTTTTATGTCTTGAGGTAACGCTTTTTGAATGTGCTAGATTGGTTAATGCGATAACTTTTATCCCGCTTTTTCTAGCTTCAACACACATCTCTACTGGTACTGCATTTCTACCAGAGTTCGAGATGACCATTAAGACATCTTTAGAAGTTAGCTGATACATATCCAAATATAGTTTTGCTAAGCCTTCTACTCTCTCAAAACTGGTGCTTTTATTTGGCCGTTCATGAAGTAATAATTCAGTAGGTAAAATTGCGGTTACAAGGGCAAAGCCACCGGCACGATTATATAATTCTTCAGCTATCATATGTGAGTGGCCAGTTCCAAAAGTATATAATCTGCCACCATTAAGTACACTTTCAGCAATTAATCTTGCACCTTGGTTAATATTTTCTTCTTGAGTTGTTATTACTTGATTCATAATATTATCAAAATATTTTTTGTATTCTTTAAATAACGTCATTATTTTTCCTCCTCTAATTCTGAAATTAATTTAATAGCTTCGGAAACGATATATTCTCCTGAACCTTTTGCTAAAACAGTCGATAGAGATTCATATGACCCATATTCATATTCTTTAATTGGGACAATGTAGCCTATATAGTCTTGAAAATATGTTCCAATAAGAATCTTCTTGTTCGGAAAAGACTTTTTAATATCGTCACCTAAGGCATTAAATAGTTCACCAGGAATACCAATAACATAGTGATTATTTAAGACAAAACCACATAAAACAGAATCTATTTCGGTTTTGTTTGGAAAATGCTTAGCATACAATAAATTAACTTCAGCTCCTTCTACTTCTGATTGAATAACTCGTGTTAAGTTATTATTATTAAGCTTAGTTAATTTTTCAGTTAAATCTTGTTCAGCTTCATGAATAGCTGGAATTTCTCTAACTTGTAACTTGATAGGTCTTTGAACAAAATCCAAAACTGATAATTTTTGATATTGATGATCTTTTTTTGTTGCAGTGATGAGTTTATTAGAAAGTAGATTGCCAAGCCGCGCTAATTCTTCAAAACTTGATTCATTTCTCGTAAATCTTGTACTAATATCACCAGCTGCCCCGTTTAGAAACAAACACAGAATATCTTGTTGTTCTAATTTCTCCGCAACATAACCAGGTAAATCAGCACTTATCTTTAAATTGTGTTGATCTAAGATTGTTGGATGGCAAGCAAAGTTATAGATAAGTGCTCTTTTGCCAGTTTTTTGTTTTAATTCTAGAATTAGTAATTCGGGGTTAAAATAACCGGATTTTTCCTGTCTATTACTACCAACACCAAATAATTCTGATTGATAAGCTCTTATTTCAACTTCAGCTAAATTAACTTTTGCTTCCTCAATGCCAATACATATTTGGGAAATTAAGAAAGCAATAAGTTCTTGATTATTTTCACCAAAAATATTCTGAGCTGTATTAAGAAGCTCGCTACGTTTATCAAAAAAACCCCCTGGGCCCGAATGGGTATGGATTGCATAAATAAAATTTGTGATTTTACTAAGATTATTTATTTTTTGAACAAGATATTTATCGACTGCGATTAAATCGGTTTGAATTAAAGTAAAATGTTTTGAACCATTTTTAAAGTAAATTATTCGGGCAAAAAGTTTGTCGTGGATGTTAGTAGAGTATCTTTGATGACTATAGCCACTTAAGAAAGTACCTATTTTAGGTGTTATATCTACTTTTGAAAACCCACATTTTATTGACATAATTACACCTCTTTTTTAATCTAAAACGTTAATATGTATATGGTAATACTAAAATATTTTAATGTCAATAGGGTAGTAGGTATATACATTAAAAAATATTTATCTCATAGGTATAGACAAACATTTAATTTTGTGTTAGACTATAACCATCAAAAAGATTTAGTGAGGTGCAGTATGCTTGGCTTATCTAGAGAGTTTTATGAAAAGGAAAATTCTATTTTCACCGTTTTAGAAATATTACAACAACCTAAAACATGGGAAAAAACATATGAAATTATTAATCGTCTTAAATCTGATTTAAAGGCTTTTATGAATCAGTTTGACGAGGATTCAGTAATTTATTTGTCTGGTGCTGGAACTAGCGAATTTGTAGGAAATACGATTGAATCCTATATTAATAATATCGGAAAATACAATGTAAAGTCGGTATCAACGACAGATATTGTCTTAGAACCAAAATCATATTTTTCTAAAACGAAAAAGACTTTAGTTGTTTCATTTGGTAGAAGTGGTTCAAGTCCTGAATCAGTTGCAACAGTAAATTTTGCCAATCAATTATGTGATGATATTTATCATTTAATTGTTACCTGTAACAAGAATGGGGAATTAGCTTTATCAGCTGAAGAAAATGATAATTATTTCTTGATTACCTTACCAGAAGAAACGCATGATAAATCATTTGCGATGACAAGTAGCTATACAAATATGATGTTTGCGACAATTTTAGCTTTTGATTTATCTAATCTTGATAGTTATAAAACTTTTTTATCTAGTATCACAAAATTAGGGAAACAAATAATCGAAAAGGGTTATCGTGTAATTGATAAGTTAATTAAAGAGTATGATTTTTCACGAATAATATATTTAGGAACTGGCGCTAATAAAGGAATGGCAGAGGAAGCAGCATTAAAAATGCTTGAGCTAACATCTGGTAATGTATCAACGTTATTTGATTCAGCATTAGGATTTAGACATGGGCCAAAATCGATAATTCGAGCTGGTGCCTTATCGGTATTGTTTATAAGTGATGATGAATATAAAAGAAAGTATGAAATTGATTTGCTTAAAGAAATGTTAAGTGAAAAAGATGGAAATGAATTTTTAGTCATTGCTAATCGACCACTTAATAAAACTTTACCTGGTTTAAATTATCTGATCGAATTTAATTTTGCTGAGGACTTAAGCAATATGGCATTAGTTTTTCCTTATGTGATGTTAGCGCAAATATTGGCGCTTAGAAAGGCAAGTAAATTAGGAATAGCTAGTGATAATCCTTGTCCTAAGGGAACGGTTAATCGTGTTGTTAAAGGTGTTAAAATCTATCATATCTGAGGTGTACTTTAATGGAGAATACAAATAATTTATTACATAAAGCGATGAAAGCGAAGTATGCGATACCAGCTTTCAATATCCATAATTTGGAAACATTGAAAACAGTTGTCGAAGAAGCAGAAAAACTAGCTTCACCAATTATTTTAGCTGCTACTCCAGGAACAATTAAGCATGCAGGTTTAGAATATTTACTAGCCTTAGCTAAAGTTGCAAGTCGGAAGATCCCTGTTACTTTACATTTAGATCATCATGAAGATGTAAGCGCGATAAAAAGGGCAATTGATCTTGGAGTCAAATCAGTGATGATTGATGCATCACTAAATGACTTTGAAACGAACGTCTCGATTGTTAAAGAAGTAACAGATTATGCTCATAAATATGGTGTGTCGGTTGAAGCAGAACTTGGTAAACTCGGAGGAATCGAAGAGGATCTTGTGGTAGATGAAAAGGATGCTATGTACACTAATCCAGAACAAGCACAAGAATTTATCGCAAGAACGAGTGTTGATTCACTTGCTGTTGCCATTGGAACTGCTCATGGAGTATATGAAAAAGAACCAGTATTAGATATTGAACGTCTAAAAGAAATTAAAAAGCTGGTTTCAATTCCACTTGTACTACATGGGGCATCAGGTTTAGCAATTGAACAAGTACGTGAATGTATAAAAGCTGGAATCGTTAAAGTTAATATCGCAACAGAGTTAAAGATCCCTTTCGCAAATGGATTAAAAACCTATTTCAAAAACAATCCAGATGCTAGCGACCCACGTAAATATTTCAAAGATGCTCAAAATGAAATGCGAAAAGTAGTACGGGAAAAAATCCTGATGTGTATGAGTAACTCTAGAAATGGATGTGAGTAATATGAAATTAGGTGTTGTTGGCACTAGTGAAATTGTAGAGACATTTATGCAAGCTGTTAGTTATTTTCCTACATTAGAATTAAAGGCTGTTATGTCGCCGAGGCAATCTAGTATAGAGC
>CALFRW010000059.1 GCA_937919135.1 uncultured Haloplasmataceae bacterium | reverse complement strand
AATTTGCTTAATTATAAAAAAATAATGGTATAATATTATATACTTGTGGTATTATTATAAAGGATGTTATAAATGAAAATATTGGGACTGGATTTAGGTAAAAAAACTTTAGGTATAGCACTTAGTGATAGTTTGGGACTAATAGCACAAGGCATCGAAACGTTTGTTTTTAAGGAAAACAACTATAACCAAGCTTTAGCTAGGGTTAAAGATATTACTGAGAAAGAGAAAGTTGAAGAAATTGTATTAGGTTATCCTAAAAACATGAATGGTTCAATTGGCGAGCGCGGAAAAATAAGTGAGACTTTTGCGAAAAAAATTGAGAACGATTTGCAGATAAAAGTCATCTTATGGGATGAACGTTTAACCACAATGGAAGCAGAAAAAATATTAATAAGTGCTAACATTTCTCGACAAAAAAGAAAACAAATCATTGATAAAATGGCTGCAGTAGTAATTCTGCAAAGCTATTTAAATAGTTTAAAATGAGGTGAAAGAAATGGATGAAAACTATTTAACGGTTGTAGATGAAGATGGAAATGAAATTTTATGTGAAATTTTGTTTACATTTGATTCGGAAGAAAATGAAAAATCATATGTCTTTTATGTTCCAGTTGAAACATCAGACGATGATGATATTGAAGTTTTATGTTCAGCATATCAACCAGATGAAGATGGCTCAATTGGTCAATTATCAGAAATTGAAAGTGATGAAGAGTGGGACATGATTGAAGAAGTATTTAACACTTACATGAGTAATATGGAAGATATGGATGATGACGAAGAGTGCGATTGTGATGATGATGATTGTTGTTGTCATCATGATGAAGAGGAAGAGTAGTAAAAAAAAGGACATTTGTCCTTTTTTTAATGTGTGCCTATCCACTACGTATATATCATATTTATTATATAAGGAATAAATTAGCATATTAACTAAAGTATATAAGAAATATAAATGTTGAAAATAAAAATGATATAATATAAGGTGGTGAATTATGAAGAAAAAAACTATTTTTATTGTTTCATTTTTATTATTAATCACGATCGCATTTCATTCAAAAACAGCTAAAGCACAGGTAACAGTTAGTGCACAGGCAGCCTCACTAATGAACGCTGATACAGGTGAATTTCTTTTTACTAAAGCACCAAATTTAGAACTCCCAATCGCTAGTTTAACAAAAATTATGACTGCTATAATAGCTATCGAAAATGGTGATTTAAATGCTTTAGTAACAATATCAGAGGAGGCAGCTAATCAACCGCCCTCAAAATTGTACCTTCAACCAGGTGATAGTTTAACATTAGAAGATTTATTGTATGGTCTACTTCTTGAATCTGGAAATGATGCTGCTTATGCGATTGCTGAATATATTGGTGGAAATGTCGAAAATTTTGTCCAATTAATGAATCAAAAGGCACAATCATTAGGATTATATAACACTACATTTACCAACCCTTCTGGATTAAGTGAACCAGCACCTAATATTTCTACTGTAATCGATTTAGCAAGACTTATGCGATATACAATGCAAAATCCATCTTTTGCGAAAATTGCAGGGACAAAATCATATCAAACCACAACAACTTTAGGTGTACCGTTAGAGTTTCAACATAAACATCGCTTAGTGCAACAAGTGGATTATGTTATCGCGGGAAAAACGGGATATACTCAAGCATCTGGTAGAACACTTATTAGTTATGCTGTTAGTAATGGTATTCCTTTAATAACAGTAACCCTAAATGATCCTGATGATTGGGTAGATCATTTAAATATGTTTCAATATGGTTATTCATTATATGGTATCGATGTTCCTACGCCAGAAATTAGAGGCGAAGAGGAACTTGAAAATCAAGAAGAGTGATTAATGTCACTCTTTTTTTCGTTAATATTGTGTGTGTTTACATTTTTTTAGATTTCCATTACAATATAAACGAAAGGAAGTTTTAATATGAAAGTTAAAGCCATGATGATAAATCCGCTTCCTGATGAAGATGGATATCATATATTTGAATGTGATAATTGTCATAATATATTTTTATTAGATTTAAGTGGTTTTGAACACCAAAATGATATTTTCTGTCCTTTTTGTGGAAAAAACGGTAATATTATTACTTTTACCAATAAAATTCGTGAAAAAATTTTCCAAGATCATCAAATCGAAATGGAAAATGTTAACAATTTAACTAGCGACCAAATTAAAGAGCTCATTCTGGTTGATGATGTCGAAGTAATTGAATACAATGTAAATGAAATTGTTGATATAGCTAATTATGTAATGTATGAATTTATCTGTTGCGACAAATTCATTAAGATTAATAAAAACAGTTATAAAATGGTAAAATATTGTTGTTATTGTAAAGGTGAAGTATTGTACCTTGACTCCGAAAATTAATTTTTTTATCTTGCATATATTATCGAAAAGTATTATTATTAGTAATAGTATATTTTAGGTGATGAAATGGATAAAAAGGAATATTTGTTTTTATTAAATAATAAATCAAGTGATTTTATCATAAAAATGGAAAATTATGCAAAAATAAATAAGGTTCCAATTATACAAAAATCCGGCTTAGACCTTATAACTCAGATTATAAAAATTGGGAAATGCCAGAGAATATTAGAAATAGGTACTGCAATCGGATATTCAGCAATAAACTTTGCGTTAATAAATGATGATATCGAAATTACGACAATTGAACGCGATGAGTTAATGTATGAAACAGCATTAAGTAATATTCAATCACTTAACTTACAAACACGAATTAACGTCATCTTTCAAGATGCCTTAGATATAGATGAATCTTCACTTGGTTTTGACTTTGACCTGCTTTTTATTGATGCAGCTAAAAGTCAATATCAAAAATTCTTTATTAAATTTACCAAATGTTTAAAGCCAGGGGCATTGGTGATAATTGACAACTTGCTTTTTCACGATTTGGTATTAAAAGAGCAGATTACTAATCGAAATACTAGACAATTAGTTAGTAAAATTAAGGCTTTTAATAAATGGTTAAGTACAAACACTGACTTTGACACTAAATTCTTTTCGATTGGTGATGGAATCGCTGTTAGTATAAAAAAATAGCATTTTTAAGGCGCATTAATCGCATTATGCGTTTTTATTATTGTATTTATTAACTTTTGAATTTTTATGCTAAATAGGATATAATATTAAGGTTAATTAGTTTTTAAAGGAGGTATTATGCTAGAATTAATTGTCAGTCCAACAAGTCTTTCATTTATAAAATCATGTGATTTTTGTGATGGGTTTATTATCGGTGAAAAAGACAAAGGACTTAGACTTGCTCATTATTTTACAAAAAATGAAATAAAAGAAATTATTGATATATGTAAAAAACGCAAGCAAAAGGTATATATTGCGGCTAATAAGATAATTCATGAAACTGAACTTATTTCATTTGATAATTATCTTAAACAATTAGCTGATTTAGAGATCGATGGGATAATTTTTGGTGATTTGGCAATTTATCAACTTGCGAAAAAATATCAATTAACCAATAAATTAATCTATAATCCTGAGACTTATATCACGAATTATGAAAGTGTCCATTTTTTTGCACAGCTAGGGATTAAACGCGTGTCGATTGCGAAAGAAATAACGCTAGATGATATAATAACAATCGCAAATAAAAAATATTTGGAGCTTGATATATTAGGCCATGGTGCTATTAATATGTTTCATTCAATGCGTGATTTGGTCACAAACTATTTTCGCTTTTTAAAACAAGATAATCCCTCGCTTCATCATAATGAAAGCTTATATTTAATTGAAGAAAAACGAGCAGATAAATATCCACTTTTAGAAGATGAAGCTGGTACTCACGTATTTAGTGCTAGTGATTTATGTACAATTGAATATCTTGATAAATTTATTGAGCATCAGGTTACATCAATAAGAATTGATGGAATCTTTAAAAGTTGTCAGGAATTATTAGAAATCACCAAGATTTATCATAAAGCTATAAGTGATTATTGTTCTAATAAAAATTATTATCTTGAAAATAAAGCTAAATATACCGAAGCATTATTAAAAATTGAAAATATTCGTCCATTCAATGATGGTTTTTTATTCAAAAAAACAATTTACAAAGGTGATTAAAATGCTAAAACCTGAACTACTAGCACCAGCTGGTGATTTGGAAAAATTAAAAATAGCTATATTATATGGTGCTGATGCTGTATTTATTGGAGGCAAAGAATTTAGTTTAAGGGCAAGAGCAAGTAATTTTTCATTATCTGATATTAAATCAGCTTGTGATTATGCAAAACTTCATAATGCCAAAATATATGTGACGACTAATATTATCGCTCATAATGAAAACTTAAAAAATGTGGATAAGTATTTATTAGCGTTAAATGAATGCGGCGTGTCCGCAGTAATTTGTTCAGACCCTTATATAATTGAAACAGCACGAAAAGTTGTTCCTAATATAGAAGTTCATTTAAGTACTCAACAATCAACAACAAATTCGGAAGCGATTAACTTTTGGTATGAACAAGGAGTATCCAGAGTTGTTTTAGCTAGGGAATTGTCGCTTAAAGAAATAAAATTAGTAAAAACGAAAGTTAAAGCTGATATTGAAGTATTTATTCACGGTGGGATGTGTGTTTCATATTCTGGTCGTTGTACCTTAAGTAATAATATGACGGACCGAGATGCAAATCGTGGTGGATGTGCTCATTCGTGTCGTTGGAATTATCGCTTATTTAACCAGAATGATGAAATGTTATCAGCTAAATCTGGATCCTTTAATTTAGGTTCTAAAGATTTAAATGCACTTAGGCTTATCCCTGACTTAATAGATGCTGGTGTTGACAGTCTTAAAATCGAAGGGCGAATGAAATCTATTCATTATATCGCCACTGTTGTCGGAACTTACCGCAAACTAATCGATGATTATTGTGAAAATCCACAAAAATTTGTCTTTGATGATAAATATTTTAATGAAATTAGTAAAGCTGAAAATCGCCAAACATCTACCGGAGCACTTTTGGGAAAACCAACAGAAAATGAACAATTGTATAACGTTAGAACTGAGACCCCGACACAAGAGTTTATCGGACTTGTCTTAGATTACGATGAGCTTAATAAAATTGCTACTATTGAACAAAGAAATTATTTTCAAAGTGGAGAAAGAGTTGAAGTATTTAGCCCTGGTTTTCAGAAGAATTATTTCAAGGTAGGGAATATTTATGATGAGAATAATAATAATATTGATATAGCCCGACACCCGAGACAGATTGTAAAACTGAAAATTCCTTTTCCTGTTCATCCTTATGATATACTTCGACGCTCAAGTTAGATAATAAATTTATTTTAGATGAATATATATAGATTAAGGAGTATTAACGCATGAAATCAATTATAATCGGGATTGCCGGAGGAACAGCATCAGGGAAAACTACTGTGACAGAAAAAATATCCGCCAATTTTGAGAAATCAGATGTTACAGTTATAAGACATGATGATTATTATAAAGATCAAAGTCATTTAACACTCGCTGAAAGGTTAGAAACTAATTATGATCATCCTTTTTCTTTAGATAATGCGTTGTTATATCAGCATTTAACAATTCTGTTAAGCGGTAAAGCGATTGCAAAACCAAAATATGATTTTACTGTACATACAAGATCAAAAGTAACCGAAAAGATAGAACCGTCAAGAATTATCATTTTAGAAGGTATCTTAATTTTTGAAGATAAAAAATTAAGAGATTTAATGAATATTAAAATATTCGTTGATACGGATGATGATATTCGCTTCATCAGACGACTATTAAGAGATACTAATGAAAGAAAAAGAGCTGTAAATCAGGTAGTTAATCAGTATTTAAATACTGTAAAACCAATGCATAATCAATTCGTGGAGCCATCCAAGCGTTATGCTGATTTAATTATCCCTGAGGGTGGTAATAATAAAGTCGCTATTGATATCATTGTTTCAAAAATAAAACAGATTATTTCTACTAAAATTATGTAAATTATTAATGTTATGTATTATAATATAAAATATATAAATTTGGAGGTATATAATGAGTAAATCAAAAGTTGAATTAACATTAGAAGGACAGAAGAAGTTTAAAGAAGAATTAGAGTACTTAAAAAATGTCAAACGCAAAGAAAACATTATCGCTTTACAAGAAGCCCGTTCACAAGGTGATTTATCAGAAAATGCTGAATATGATGCAGCACGTGATGAACAAGCACAAATTGAGGCACGAATCGTACAACTAGAGAATATTCTTAAAAATGCAACCATTATCCAAAGTGATAATACTGATAGTATCACGATTGGTAAAGAAGTAGTATTTAAAGTTTATCCTGAAGGTGATGAAGAATGTTATCATATCGTTGGTAGCGAAGAAGCGGATCCATTTAATGGAAAGATTTCGATAAATTCACCTGTCGCTCAAGCTTTAGTAGGTCATAAAACTGCTGATATAGTTGAAATTTCAACTCCAAGCGGTTCATATAAAATTCAAATTGTTGATGTATTAATTAGAAATTAACTATATCACCATGGTTTTTACCTTAGTGATATATTTTTTAGGAGTGAAAAAATGATTGCGATTATTGGTGCAATGGAAGAAGAAGTTGAAATGATTAAAAAGAATATTAGTGAGCTTAAAGAAAGTAAATATCAATCATTAGTATTTTATAACGGTATGATAAAAAATAAGGAAGTCGTATTAATGAAATCGGGCATCGGTAAAGTTCATGCTACCTTTGCAACGACGGTTTTATTTGAGCATTTTAATATTGAATTAGTAATTAATATTGGAACTGCAGGAGGAGTAAAGCCGGATGCTGAAATATTGGACCTTGTTTTAGGGAATAAGGTATGTTACCACGATGTAGATGTCACAGCGTTTAATTATCAATATGGACAAGTACCTGAATGTCCATTATATTTTGAATCCAATAAAAAACTTTTAACTTTAGCTGAAAAGGTTCTAAAAGAGGAAGAGATAAATTATCATAAAGGTTTAATCGCATCGGGCGATGCATTTATTCATAATGAAAAACAAATAGAAGCAATTAAAAGTTACTTTCCCGATGTATTGGCAGTAGAAATGGAAGCTTGTGCTATTGGTCATATATGTCATATTTATGAAAAACCTTTTATAATTATGCGGGCGTTATCTGATATTGCTGGTAAAAAGTCCGAGCTTTCTTTTGATAATTATCTTATCGCTTCGGCAAATAATTCAGCTAAATTCGTTTTAAAATTACTGAATCAAATATAAAAAGTTCCGCAGACGGAACCTTTACGAGTTACATATTGTTTTTTTGTGTTAGTAAGCGATATAATTTCATCAATGTTCTTTTTTCAATTCTGGAAACGTAACTTCTGGAAATGTTTAATGATTTGGCTATTTGTCTTTGAGTTTCTGGTTTACGATTGTTTAAACCAAAGCGACGAGTTATTATTTCATATTCTCTTTCTGCTAAATCAGGTAATAAGTTTAAAACCTTTTCTATACTATCATTAAATACCACATGATCTTCTATTGAGCGATTCTCATCTTGTAAAACGTCAATTAAGGTTATTTTATTACCTTCTTTATCATAACCAATCGGATCATTAAGTGAAATTTCACTCCGTTTTTTCTTATTACTCCGTAGCTGCATTAAAATTTCATTTTCAATACATTTGGCTGCATAAGTAGCAAGTTTAGTACCTTTATCATCATTATAAGTATCGATAGCTTTAATTAATCCAATAGTTCCAATGGATAATAAATCATCCTTTTCATCCAAAGTGTTCTCGTATTTTTTAACAATATGGGCAACTAATCGTAGATTATGTTCTATTAATTGATTTCTAGCCTCGATATCATTTTGCTCTTTGCGCAGTAATAAATCTTTTTCTTCTTCTGGAGTTAAAACATCCTTAAAAGATTTTGACTTAATACTTCCTAAAAAAGGGAGTATTTTTAATAAAATTGCTAATAATTCAAGCATATTTCCCCCCTAAACAAATGACAATTTAAACAATTTCATGTATAATTTCAAAGTAGGTGATAATATGAGACTATTTACTCCGAATGAGTATCATAAAACAATCCATGATATTGACTTAGTAAAATTATATGATTTGGGAAAGCGATTAATTCTTACAGATTTAGACAATACCCTAGTAGGATACGACATTTTGCTACCTACAAGTGAAATAATTGCATTTAAAGAAAAATGTGAAGAAGTAGGTTTAAAACTAGTAATTATTTCTAACAACAAAGAAAAACGTGTCCAACTATTTTCCGAAAAACTCGGAGTTGATTATGTGTTTTCTGCGATGAAGCCCTTAAAAAGAGGCTATAGAAAAATAGCTTCTGATTATACTCCAAATGAGATTGTAATTATTGGCGACCAAATATTAACTGATATTTTTGGAGGTAATCGGATGGGTTATTATACAATCCTCGTAGATGTGATAAACTATAATAATGAACAATTTAAAACGAAGCTTAACCGTTTTTTTGAACGGATAATTTTAAAAAAATTGAAATTAAAAGGTGAAAAAAATGACACAAAATAAATGCATCGGTTGTGGAAGTTTACTTCAAACTGTTGATGATAAACGTTCTGGATATATAAAGGCAGATTTACTTCTGGATGATGCAAGTAATTTACTATGTCAACGTTGTTTTCGGCTAAAACATTACCGTGATATTGAAAATGTTGAGTTTTCTCATGATGATTTTGTAAAAATATTGAACCGCATTGCACCTCTTGATGCTTTAGTAATAATTGTTGTTGATTTATTTGATATCTCTGGGAGCATTATCCCTAATATCAGGAATTTTATTGGTGAAAAAGAGATAATTCTTGTTGGCAATAAACGTGATATATTACCTAAGTCGATTAAGGATGAAAAGATTAAACAATGGATGCGTAAATTTGTTAAAGATTATGGATATATAATCACTGATATTGCTTTGGTAAGTGCTGAAAAAGGCCATGGTATTGATGAATTATTAATAATGATGGAAAAATACCGAAAAAATCGTAATGTATATATAATCGGCTGTACAAATGTTGGAAAATCAACTTTAGTAAACGCGATTATTAAACGTCATTCAGATATCAATGAAGATATTATTACCGTGTCCCAGTTTCCAGGTACTACATTAGGATTAATTGAAATTCCACTTAATGAAACAAATTATTTAATCGATACTCCAGGGATAATCAATCACCACCAGTATGCTTTTTATTTGGATCATAAACATTTACGTCATATTTTTCCCAAAAAAGAAATTAAGCCCAAGGTATATCAATTAAATAGTCAGCAAACTTTATATTTTGATGGTTTAGCTCGATTTGATTTTATTAAAGGTGAAAGAACTTCATTTATCTGTTATTTTAGCAATGAAGTAAAAGTGCATCGCACTAAATTAGAAAATGCAGATGCCTTATTTGAAAAACACAGAGGTACTTTACTTAGCCCACCTACAGAAAATGAATATATAAAATTGGGGAAATATGTAAAACATACATTTAAAACTCCAGAAACAAAATGCGACGTCGTTATTTCTGGCCTCGGCTTTATTTCGCTAAAAGCTTATAATATTCAAATCGCATTATATGCGCCAAAAAGTGTAGGCGTATATCTTAGACCATCATTATTTTAGGTGAATAAGATGCGCTATGGAATTATTGGTAAAAATATTGCCTATTCATTATCACCTAAAATCCACAATTATCATTTCTTAGCTTTGAATATTAATGCGGTATATGAAATAATTGATCTAACTTTGCTTAAAGACTATTCTGGCTTTAATGTTACGATTCCATATAAAGAAAAAATAATTGATTATTGTGATGAATTAAGCACTGAAGCAAAAGAAGTAGGGGCGGTAAATTGTGTAAAAGTAATAGAGGGGAAGTATTTTGGTTATAACACCGACACCTATGGTTTCTATATGTTGTTGAAAAAAAACAACTTATTAATTGATAAAAAAAAGGTCTTGATTATTGGGGCTGGCGGAGCAGCTAAAGCTGTTTATTATGTATTTAACAAATATACAAATATGCAAATTTTTGTCACCAACCGGAGGAGCGAAAAAGCCTACCAGATAACTAAATATGTTATCTTATTTAGTGATATAACTAATATATTAAGCACATTTGACATTGTCGTTAATTGTACAAATGTTGGTGTTCAAAAATATGAGAGTCCAATAACAATTCAAACAATTAAGGAAAGCTCATGCTTTATTGATCTTAATTATCAAAAGCAAAATGCTTTTTTGGATAAAGCTCGTACTTTAGGAGCAAAAACAATTAATGGTCTCGAAATGTTAATCTATCAAGCAGTAAAAAGTTTTGAAATCTGGTTTAATAGAGAAGCTAATATTGCTGCTATTAAAGAAATCTTAGATAAAGAAGGGATTAATGATGTTAACAGCTAAACAAAAAAGATATCTCCGAGCTCTAGCTACCAATTTACAACCAGTGATGCAAGTTGGTAAAAATGGTTTATCGGATAATTTTATTAAAACATTTAATGATGCTTTAGAAGCTCATGAATTAATTAAAATCTCAGTATTGCCTAATTGTTGCGAAACTAAAACAAAATTAAGTAAGCGTATTTCTGAACAAACAGATGCTGATTTCGTTCAAAGTATTGGAAATCAACTTATTTTTTATCGAATTTCAAGAACGAAAGTTAAAGAAAAACGGATTACTTTACCTTGATAGATTATTTAACAATCGAAAAGGCTTTAGAAATAGCAAAATTAAAATCGAAAAAACGATTTCCTCATGTTTTAGGTACATACAAAAAGGCAATTGAGTTAGCAAACCAATATAATATAAATGAGAAAAAAGTTTCAATCGCTGCAATATTGCATGATTATGCTAAAAATGAACCTTTAGATAAAATGGAAATGCTTCTTGAAACTATTGACCCTGATTTAATTCAATATAATTCCGTAGTTTACCATGGAGTAGTAGGGAGTTATTTACTGCAAAACAAACTTAAGATTACTGATAAGGATATCCTTTTAGCAGTAAAAAATCATGTAACAGGACATCCAGATATGAATGATATTGCGAAAATTGTCTATATTGCAGATTATACTGAAGATAATAGAACTCATGATGGCGTAGATTTTTGTCGTTATGCAAGTAAACTATCTTTAGATATTGGTGTTTTAGCAATTAGTGAAGCTATATTTCATTATTTGCATAAAATCAGTAAGAAAAAAATTCATCCTTTAACTGAGGCTACATATCATCATTTTTTACAGAAAGTAGGTGTTAAATCATATGAAATTATTAAAAACAATTACCAAAGCATGTGATGACTTAAAGGCAGGAGAAATTCAAATTTTGGATATGCGTGATGTCTCACCACTTGTTGATTATATGGTAATTTGTACTGGTCGTAGCGACCGACAAGTAAACGCGATTGTTGATAAAGTGAAAGAAGAAGTTGTTAAAAATAATTCTAATGTCCGTCATATCGAAGGATTAGCTGCAGGTTTATGGGTGCTAATAGACTGTTATGATGTTTTATGTCATGTTTTTCAAAGTGATGAAAGAATTAAATATAGTATTGAGAAAATCTGGGGTGAAGTACCAAGAATATCTTGTTCAGAGCTGTTAAACAATGGCGTATGAATATTTAAACCAGTTTTATGACAGTCTAATGGAAAATGTTCCATATCATAAATACTTGACAATTATCGAAAAATATATTGATAAGAAAGCACATATTTTAGACCTTGCATGTGGTACAGGAAATATGTTGCTTGAATTAGTTAAGTCAGGTTATACCACTCATGGATTAGATATTAGTGAGGAAATGCTTACAATCGCAAAACAAAAATTAATGGAAATAAATTTACATGCAAATTTATTTCAAGATGATATGAGAAATATTCAAGTTGAAAATAATTATGAACTAATTATCTGTTTATTAGATTCCATAAATTATTTAACTACGACCGGTGATATTAAAAAAACTTTTTCAGGTGTTTATCAAGCGCTTAAAAAGGGCGGATATTTTATTTTTGATATTTTTGCCTTTAATCGAGTAGAAGCAATTTTTGCTAATTATTCTTACAATGAAAGTGATGATGATTATACCTATATTTGGAATACATTTGTTGAAAAGAAGCCTCGGTATTTTATTGTTAATCATGAATTAATTTTCTTTATTAAAAGCCAAAATAATTATTTTCACAAGTATTTAGAATATCATCAACAAGTTATTTTCCCTTTAAAAGTTTATCTGGAGCTTTTAAGTAATATTGGTTTTGAAATTAAAGATGTATATTTTGATTTTGAAAAAAAGCAATCTGAAAATCATAGTGAGCGGATTATATTAGTTGCTAAAAAATGTTGTACATAACGCCCTCTAAATAGTAGAAACTATTAGTGAGCGCTCAAGATGGTCTTAAGGGAGGATACAATGAAGGATAAAACACATAATAAATTAAATACTCCTTATCGTACGAATGTAGAATATGCAAAAAAAAGAACCAATAATAGAAATAATCATCAAAGCGGTTATGAGTCGCGTTATGATTATGAATTTGGTAATGAAGTAAACAATTCTGCAAAAGATTCTCCATTAGCACGTGGTGCAAATATCGCAGATGCCTTTTCTTACCCTGGTGCCCCAAATGATGAAGAATTTGCTTCTGAAAATGAGGTGACAGCAAGAAAATTAAAGCAAAAGTATCAAGAAAATTTACGCCAAAATTATAATGTTGAATTTTCTGATGATGAAGAAATTTGTGATAATTGCCAGCACTGCAAAAAGTAACTAGTTATTTTACAAAAAATACCTCCGCTAGTGTATATACTAATGGAGGGATTTTTATGTTTGAAAATGATGAAAAAAAGTTAAAATTATCGGTTGTTTTAATCGTGACAAACCTTATATCTATCGGTGTAATTTGTTTTTTACTATTTAGTCCTAAGAATGAGAATCAATTCAAAGAAGTAAAAATGTATGTTCATTTAAGCGGTGAAATAACTTATCCTGATGTCTATGAAGTAAAGCAAGGAATGAGACTAAAAGAGTTAATAAATCTTGCAGGAGGATTCACAGAGAATGCGGATGTAAAAATGGTTAATTTAGCTTTACTGTTAGATGATCAGATGAAAATTACGATTCCCAAAATTATTGAAGCAACTGATAAAAATGAAACCGAAGCTGGCATGATAAATATAAATACTGCAGACTATACCTTATTAATGAAATTAGATGGAATTGGCGAAGTTAAGGCTAAAGCAATTGTTGCATATCGCGAAAAACATGGACCATTTAAGACAATAGAAGAAATAATGAGAGTAAATGGAATCGGGATTAAGACATTTGAAAAAATCAAAGTTTCTATTTATTGTTAACAATTGTATCTATTGCTTAATGGCTGTCGCGTTAGTTGCCTTTTTAGTTAGTTCGCCACATATATTAATAATTATCTTATTACTTGTTCTACTATATAGATTATATATAAAAGATTCAACGCTTTTTATGATAACTCTCATTATGATGCTTATTTATTTTATAAGTTATCAATGTCAGGTAAAAAGTATAACAAGTAATGATAATTCAGATATTATTACCTGTACGATTGATAATATACCTGTAGAAGGTCCAAAATCAATTCGTTTTTATTGTAAGGAAACGAATAATCGCTTTTTAGTCTATTATACTAATATTAATGCTAAACAGTTAAAATTAGGTGATGTAATTTATTTTAAGAGTTCAAGCTACTTAGTGAAAAATAATACCGTCCCTAATCAATTCAATTATCGGAAATATCTTGAAGCGGAAAAGATTTCGTTTCAGTTAAGTACATCGGAAATAACCGTTTTAACTGCAACAAATAGAATCGATTATAAATTGATAAATTATCTATATAACTATTATCAAGATTCTAAGTTTTCAAGTTATTTACTATCGGTTATAATCGGGCATAAAAAAGCCTTGGATGAAGACTTTCGTAACAATACTCAAATATTAAATATCTCGCATTTATTTGTGGTCAGTGGTTTTCATGTAGGGTTCCTTTACTTTGTTTTTATGTTTCTTTTTAAACATTTACATTTTAGTAAGGAATTAAGTAGAAAAATAACCTTATTTATATTAGTAATGTTCCTAATTGTTAATGCTTTTGCAGTATCGATTTTACGAGCTATTTTGCTAATATTTGGCATCGAAATCAAAAATCAGTATCGACTTCCAATTGATAATACAGATATTTTAAGTATTATTGCCTGTATATGTATAATAATCAACCCTTTTTCTTTACAAAACCCCGGATTTATTCTATCATATTTAATAACACTAATATTATTTTTAAGTAGAAAAATTATCCAATCAAATCAGATATTAGTTAGTAGTTTTAAAATTAATTTTGTCGCACAAGTTTTTTCATTACCGATAATTGCTAACTTTAGTTTTTCCTACAATTTTTTCAGCATTATCTTGGCTCCCTTTCTTAATTTACTATATACTTTGGTAATATTTCCTTTAATAATATTAGGATTGTTAATTAAGTCACTAAGTAATGATTTAGCGCTAATTTTTGTTTACTATGAGAAAATTATTAGTTATTTATCGAATATTGATTTTTTATTATTTAATGTAGGTGCTTTTACAATCACGAGAACAGTTATTTATTATTATTTATTAGTTATTATTTTTAGAAAACTTGAACAAAGAAGTATCGCTTATTTTAAAATTATTTTACTAATAATTATTACCTTATTTTATCATAAATTATCTATTATTGATGAAGTTTCATTTATTGATGTCGGGCAAGGAGATAGTATTTACATTAAAAGCAATATACAAGGTTGTAAGGCATTAATCGATACTGGAGGTAGTTTTACTCAAAGTCCCGGTGAAAATGTCGCTAATTACTTAAAATCAACGCAGACAACACAACTAGATTACTTATTTATTACGCACACAGATATTGATCATGCTGGTGATTATCAGTATATTTTAAAGCATTTCAAAGTAAATACAGTTGTGTTTAATGCATATGATGATAGTGAACTTCAAAGGCAAATCGAAAAAGAAGCAATCTTAAAAAGAATTAACATCTTAAAAGTAAAAGCATATAATAAAGTAGACTGCGGAGATTTATCATTTTATATATTTAATCCTTTGAAGAAAAATAATACTGTTAATGATAATTCATTAGTATTATTTTTAATTTTTAATGGTGATAAATATTTATTTATGGGTGATGCTACTAGTGACCTTATAAATCTACCTAATATTGAATCAATTGACTTTTTAAAGCTTAGCCATCATGGCTCTAAGTATCAAACCAGTGAAGAATTTCTTGCTAAATATCATTTTAAATATGCGATTATTTCTGTAGGTAAAAACTATTATAATCATCCAGCAGAAGAGTTGTTATTATTGTTAGAAAAGAATCAACTAATTTATTATCGTACTGATACTCATGGTACTATATCTATAAAATATTACCTCAAAAAAAGAATAATTAGATTTTGCCAGCCCTAGCATTTTTTGCTCATTAAACACCTAGTGTTTAATGTTTATATAGATATATCCAGGAAAAGGACTTGTTTTTAATAAATAAGTCCTTTTTCGTTTACTCTTATACTAATTTACGTTAAAATATTAGTAGATGAAATAGATGAGGTGTCCATTTTGAATAATTTGTATTTATTTACGGGAATGAATAAATTCGCTATTGACGATAAAATTAAGCAAATTATTGCATCCGAAAACGTTGACGATTTAAGTTTAGTAAAATATGACTGTGAAGAAACAACAATGGATGAGATTCTTGCTGATTGTGAAACTTTACCTTTCCTAAGCGATAAGAAAATTGTGATTATTAATAGCCCACTTTTTCTTACCACAGAGAAGAGCTATATTGAGCACAATTTAGAACGTTTAAGTGCCTATATTGATAACCCCAATCCTACTACCATCTTGATTTTTAATGCAGCGGAATTAAAACTAGATAAAAAACGTAAACTTTATAAAGCTTTAGCAGCCAATGCAACAGTACTAAATTATGATAATATGACAGAAATAGAAGCTGATAATTTTATTGCCGCATTTTTTTCACAACGGAATATTACTATCTCCCACGAAGCAAAAAGTGAATTAATAAAAAGGTGCGAATGCGATAGTTTAAAAATTAATTCTGAATTGAATAAATTATGTTTTTATTTAACTGATAAAAAAGCAGTTACACTAAAAGATATAGAGCAACTAGTCTGTGAGGTATTAGAAAATAACATTTTTAATTTGATTAATAGTTTATTAGATCGAAAAACCTCACAAGCAATTAAAACTTATCATCAACTACTAATGCAAAATGAAGAACCAATTGTTTTTTCCAGCATTTTAGGGAAGAGTTTTCATAATTTATATATCATTAAGCAATATCAAAAGCAGTTTTTTAATGAAGCACAAATAAGAAATAAGCTAAAAATTCACCCCTATCAGTTAAAAATATTATATAAACTCGCCCAAAAAACAAAAGAACAAGAGCTAATTAAAAATATTCATGCAATGCATGAATATGATATTCAAGTAAAAAGTGGAAAAATTGACAAGTATTTAGGCTTTGAAATGTTAATCTTAAATATGTAATAATAAAACCTACTTCAACGAGTAGGTTTTTTATTATGCGATGTTATTAATCTTTTTAGCTAAACGTGACTTTTGTCTTGCCACTGAATTTTTATGCTGAATCCCTTTAGAAACTGCTTTATCTAACTTTTTACTAGCTAATTTATAAGCTTCCTTAGCTTTTTCTAAATCGTTATTTGCGATAGCTACTTCAACCTCTTTTATCGCTGAACGCATTGATGATTTAAATGAGGCATTTAATAAGCGACGTTTTTCATTAGTCTTTGTTCTTTTAATTTGTGACTTAATTATTGGCATTTTTTCACCTCCATAACTTATCAGACTATACAATTTTATCAAAATACTGAATAAATTTCAATAATATTTTATAATTAACTGTTATTTTTTGTTGATATTCAATATTTTAATTAAATTTTCAATTTCGGTATATTTTTTGTAATCTTTTCAATATTATTAATGAATATTTAAGAGGTGATTAGAATGGCTAGTTCTATTAGAACAGATTTAATAATTGAAAATATTGAAACGACTGAAACAAAGGTAACGCGACATGATTTAAAAGTTAAGGAATATGATGTTGATGAGATGAAAATCTCCCAGGTAATTATCACCGCTGAACAAGAAGACTTGTTTAATAAAAAGGCAGGTACATATATAACAATTGATACAACAGCAATCGTTGAAAATGATCATGAAACTTTATTAAAAATTCAAAAACAAATTGCCGAGCAAATTAATTATTTATTTCAAAAACATAAAATTCCCAATGATGCATTATGTTTAGTTGTTGGACTTGGAAATGATAATGTGACTCCAGATGCTTTAGGTCCATCGGTCGTTGAAAATGTATTTGTGACAAAACATTTATTTGATTTACACCCAGAAGAAATTGATCAAGATGGTTTTCGACCAGTTTGTGCAATTGCTCCAGGAGTTATGGGAAATACTGGAATTGAAACAGCAGAAATTGTTAATTCAATAATTCGAGAAGTTAAACCTAAGTTTGTAATTGTTGTTGATGCTCTAGCTGCTAGGGCACTTAATCGTGTTAATAAAACAATTCAGATTTCTGATGCTGGGATTAGTCCAGGTAGTGGTGTTGGTAATAAAAGAAAAGAAATTAGTTATGATACTATTGGGGTTCCTGTTATCTCAATCGGGGTTCCTACTGTTGTTGATGCTGTTACAATTACTAGTGATGCGATTGATATGTTAATTAGGCATATTGCTTATTCACTTAAAGATGGGCGTCCCTCAAATAATTTAGTTCCTACGGTAATGAGTGGTAAAAAGGATTTAAGTAAAGTTGAGCTGCCAGATGATAAAACACTGAAAAATCTTTTTGGTGAAGTAGGTATTATGACTAATGAAGAGAAACACAAATTGATTTTTGAAGTCCTTACTCCTCAAGGACTAAACTACATGGTTACTACAAAAGAGATCGATACTAATATCAAAGATTTAACACATATTGTTTCTAGAGGTATTAATTTAGCTTTACATAAAAATATTAATTGACGACTTAATTATACATAAAATATCACCGTGATACACTATAATTGTAGTAAGAAACTTAAGGGTGTGATATTATTAAGAACTTACTAATTATGAAAACGGTGATTGTTTTTTTACTATTTATCGCAACTGTCGTTTATTTAATTACTAATTCCAGTTTAAACTTAGTGAATGTAAAATTGTATCAATCACTGGTATTTTTCCGTAATGATATGAATCCAGGTAGTAATATTCTTGAATATATTGCCTTACATATTATTAAATTAATCTTTAATATCGATATTCATAATTTAAGAAGCTTTTTTGATAATATCAATCCTTTATTTAAATAGGAGGAAAAAAAGTGGAAAAGAAATTATTACGTTATACGATTATTGTAATTATCTTTTTTGTAGGTTTATCAATGGGAGTAACATACCAACAGAATAACCGTTCAAATTTACAGGCTACACTAGATTCATATGAAGATGAAATTACAACGCCAAACAATGACTTCAAACCAGTTAATCCAACAACTAACCCTGATTATATATATCAAGAATCTGAAGAAATTGACCATAACCTAGTTTCAGGATTAGCGCAAGATGGTGAGTATGTCATAAAAAAGGGATTAGATTTAATTCTTGATACTAGTAATAATATCTTTCGTTTTATCTTTGGAATCAAATAATAATTAAAGCCTTTTGGCTTTTTTTTCATTATTTACAAATTCGATTGAAAATTTGTGTTAAATATTGTAAAATTTTAGTGGAGTGATTTTATGAGTCAAATAAATTATCAAGAACTTAAAAAACGTCAAAAAAAGATTCGAAACTTTTCGATTATTGCTCATATCGACCATGGAAAAAGTACACTTGCTGATCGATTATTGGAAGCAACTCACGCAATAGAAACTAGAGAAATGATGAACCAATTACTTGATTCAATGGATTTAGAGCGTGAAAGGGGTATTACGATTAAATTAAACGCAATCCAGTTACTTTATCAGGCGAGAGATGGTTCTGAGTATATATTTCATTTAATCGACACACCTGGACATGTAGATTTTACCTATGAAGTAAGTAGGTCGCTTGCAGCTTGTGAGGGAGCTATTTTAGTTGTTGATTCATCACAAGGAATTGAAGCTCAAACACTAGCTAATGTTTATTTAGCAATTGATAATGATTTAGAAATTATCACATTTTTAAATAAAATTGATTTACCTAGTAGTGATATTGAAAGAGTTAAGCATGAAATTGAGGATGTCATTGGTCTTGATGCTAGTGACGCTGTCTTAGGAAGTGCTAAGTTAGGAAAGGGAATAGAAGAAATTTTAGAAAAAATCGTCAAAAATATTCCTTATCCGGAGGGCGATCCTGAAGCACCATTTCAAGCATTAATCTTTGATTCACTGTTTGAATCATACCGTGGTGTTATTCCTACTATTAGAGTTATGAATGGGACTGTGAAAAAAGGTGATATGATAAAATTTATGTCAACTGGTGCTGAATATGAAGTGACAGAAGTAGGAGTGTTTACGCCTAAAGAAGTTGAAAAAGCATTTTTAAGTGTAGGCGATGTTGGTTATTTAACAGCATCAATAAAATCGATAAAAGATGTTCATGTAGGTGACACGATTACAAATGCGGAAAAACCTACAAGTAAAGCTTTGCCAGGATATCGAAAATTAAATCCCATGGTTTATTGTGGTTTATATCCTGTTGATGCAGCTAAATATATTGATTTACGTGATGCCCTTGAGAAACTGCAACTATCTGATTCATCGCTCGTCTTTGAACCAGAAACTTCTCAAGCTTTAGGTTTCGGCTTTCGCTGTGGTTTTTTAGGTTTACTACATATGGATATCATTCAGGAAAGATTAGAGCGCGAATTTGACTTAAACTTAATCGCGACAGCACCTTCAGTTATTTATTTAATTGAACTTACTGACGGTAGTATTATAAATCTTGAAAATCCTGCTAATATGCCTGATATCCAAAAGATAAAGGAAATTAAAGAACCTTATGTTAAAGCAACAGTAATAAGTCCTAGTGAATATGTCGGAGCAATCATGGAATTATGTCAAAGAAAAAGAGGAACATTTATCAGCATGGATTATATTGAAGAAAATCGCGTGAATATTCTTTATGAGATACCACTAGCTGAAATTGTTTATGATTTTTTTGATAAGTTAAAGTCTAATACTAGAGGTTATGCTTCTTTAGATTATGTTTTAAGTGGTTATAAACCATCTAATTTAGTGAAAATGGATATTTTATTACATCATGAGGTTATTGATGCTTTAAGTATAATTGTCCATCGTGATTTTGCTTTTAATCGCGGTAACCTTATTTGTCGTAAATTAAAAGATATTATTCCTAAACAACAATTTGAAATTCCTGTACAAGCAGCGATCAATGGTAAAGTTATTGCTCGTACGAACATTAAAGCCTTAAGAAAAAATGTTTTAGCGAAATGTTATGGTGGAGATGTTTCGCGGAAGAAAAAATTACTTGAAAAACAAAAAGAAGGTAAAAAGCGAATGAAGGCGGTCGGTAGTGTAGAAGTACCTCAAGAAGCGTTCATGGCTGTCTTATCTGTTGATGAATAATATTGAATCTATAAAGTAATACTTTATGGATTCTTTTAATTTTAGCGCTTAAATTAATGAAGACGCCTTCAATAATTATGCATATAATGTATTGTGAGTGTGATGCTATGAATGAATGGGATATCTATAATCATTATGAATATAAGAAATTTAAAAATAAGTATTTTCCTGGTATATTTGGTTTAGATTACATATTAAAAGAGATATTTGCGATTTATGCCTTTACGCAAATGAATAAAATTAAGCAAAAAAATAATTTTATCACAAATAAACAAGCGTTGAATATGATCTTTTATGGTAATCCTGGAACAGGTAAAACGACAATTGCGAGAAATGTAGCAAAAATGTTTTGTGATATCAATTACCTAAGTAAAGGACATTTAGTAGAAATCGATCGCAGTGATTTGATTGGAGAATATATCGGACAAACGACAATTAAAACAAAAAAAATTTTAGAAACCGCAAAAGGCGGAGTTTTATTTATTGATGAAGCCTATAGTCTATATAATGAGGACTATAACGATTTTGGAAATGAAGCAATAGATATAATTCTTAAGTTTGTTGAGGACCACCATGAGGATTTTATTGTCATTCTTGCTGGTTATAAAGAAAAAATTGAATTGATGTTACACAACAATAAAGGGTTAAATTCACGATTTCCAATTAAATTATTTTATCAAGACTATAATGTAGATGAATTAAAACAAATATTTAGATACACAATAAAAAAGCATGGTTATGAAGTAAGTAAAGGGCTTGAACAGAAATTTAGTCAATATTTATCAAAACTAGCGCAAGAAAATAATCCTCTCCTTAAATATAATGGTCGCTTTATTAGGAATTTAATTGAGAAGATAATACGGAATCATGATCTAAAATTGTTTTTAAGTAAAAATTTGAGTAATAATATAATGATATTAGACGAGGATGATTTTAGATAAAAAAAAGTTAAGAACATTTTTGTGCTTAACTTAAATCTCTAAATACACCAATTACTTTTCCGATTATATCAACACTTTTTAAAATAATTGGTTCATAAGCTTCATTTTCTGGTTGAAGCCTGTAATAATCCTTTTCTTTATAAAAACGCTTAACTGTTGCTTCATTATCTTCTGTTAAAGCAACAACGATTTCACCGTTTTTAGCAACACTAGTTTTTTTAACAATAATTGTATCATTGTTAAAAATACCGACATTTTTCATACTATCACCAGCTACTTCGAGTGCAAAGACAATTTCGTCTTGATTAATAAGGTTTGCGGGAATGGGAAAATAATCAGTAACATGTTCGATTGCTTCAATTGGGTTTCCAGCGGTAACTAGACCAACTAGCGGAATTGAGTAGAAGTTCTTTTTATCTTGTTTAATAAGTCTAATACCTCTAGAGGTAACAGCATCTTTTTGGATGTAACCTTTAGCTTCAAGATTGTTAAGTTGCGCGTATACTGAAGAACTAGATGATAGTTTTACAGCTTTACCGATTTCTCTTACACTTGGTGGATAACCATTATCTTCAAGGAAATTTTCGATAAACACGAGAATTTCATTTTGCTTAGGGGTTAGTTTTTTCATAAATATCACCTCTATTTTGTATTATATAATAAAAAAAGCGTTTTAGCAAACATTTGTTTTACATAAAAATAACTTCCACTAATAAGCAGAAGTTATTTCTAATATATATTTATGCTTCGATAATCGCATCTGTAGGGCATTCGTCTTGACAAGCTCCACAATCGATGCATGCGTCCTCATCAATAACATAAATATCACCCTCAGAAATACATTCAACAGGGCATACTGCTGCGCATGAACCACATGCGATACATTTATCGGTTATTCTTCTTGGCATTTTATACTCCTCCTTTACTAACGTTCGACTTTATTTTACCATAAAAAACTAAAAAAGAAATAATTCATGTGAAAAAATTAGTAAAATTATTTAAAAATTACTCAATTTGTTATATAATCTTTAAAGTAACTATAATATGGAGGTTTTGTAGATGATTAGTGATTTATCAATTAACACAATAAGGGTATTAGGAATTGATGCGATTAATAAGGCAAATAGTGGACATCCTGGCATCGTTTTAGGTGCAGCACCTATGGCTTATACTTTATGGACTAAACATCTTGATGTTTATCCTAAAGATCCTTTATGGTTTAACCGTGACCGTTTTGTTTTAGCTGCTGGTCATGGTTCAATGTTGTTATATTCAATGTTACATTTAAGCGGTTTTAATCTATCAATAGAAGATCTGAAACAATTTCGTCAATTAGATAGTAAAACACCAGGTCATCCTGAATTTTTAGATACTGAAGGTGTTGATGCTACTAGTGGTCCATTAGGTCAAGGTATACCGATGGCAGTTGGAATGGCACTAGCAGAAAAATTTTATGCAGATAAATTTAATAAGCATGATTTGACACTAATTGATCATTTTACTTTTGTCATTTGTGGTGATGGAGATTTAATGGAAGGTGTCACAAATGAGGCAGCATCAATTGCTGGTCATTTAAAATTAGGAAAATTAATTGTTTTATATGATTCAAATAATATAACGCTTGATGGTGAAAAAAAACAATCTTTTAACGAAGATATTAAGCATAAATATGAAGCGATGGGATGGCATTATGAATATGTAGAAAATGGTAATGATGTTAAAACAATTAACCTTGCCATCCGTAATGCGAAAAATACTTTAGATAAACCAACGATTATCGAAATCAATACAGTTATTGGTTTTGGTGCTTCAAACCAAGGTACTCATAAGGTTCATGGTGCACCTTTAGGTAGTGAAGGTGGACAAGTAGCAAAGAAAGCTTATAAATGGATATATGATGAATTTGAAGTTCCGCAAGAAGTATATGAACACTTTAAAGAAACTACAATTAAACGGGGAACAGTAGAGTATCGTGAATGGGAAAATAATTTAAAACTTTATCAGGAAATGTATCCAGAAGATTATAAAGCGTTAGTTAAATATATGGCTAATAATTGTGATATTGATTTAACACAAATCTTACCTAAATATGAAATTGGAAACAAAAATGCGACGAGAAACTATAGTCATGAATGTTTAAATAAAATAGCTCAAGTAACTCCAAATTTACTCGGAGGTGCAGCTGATTTAACATCATCTACAAAAGCTATTATAAATAATGAACCTGCGTTATCTGCTGATAATTATACTGCGCGAAATATTTATTTTGGCGTTAGAGAGTTTGCGATGGCATCAATCGCAAACGGTATGGCCTTACATGGGGGATTAAGAGTATTTGTATCAACATTTTTTGTTTTTAGTGATTACTTTAAACCAGCTATTAGAATGGCAGCGTTAATGAAATTACCAGTAATTTATATTTTAAGTCATGATAGTATAGCAGTTGGTGAAGATGGTCCAACACATCAACCGATCGAGCAACTGACAATGTTACGTTCTATTCCAAATGTTTTGGTATTAAGACCATGTGATGGTAATGAAACAGCAGCAAGTTATAATATCGCAATGCTGTCAAAAGATCAACCAGTTGTTTTGGTTTTAACAAGACAAAATGTTACGACAGTAACAAATCAAGTATTTGAAGAAGTCAAAAAGGGTGCTTATATTATAAGTAAAGAAGCAAAAACTAATTTTGATGGAATTATTTTAGCATCTGGATCGGAAGTAGAGCTTGCTATTGATACTCAAAAAGCATTAGAAAAAGAAAATATATTTACCAGAGTCGTAAGTGTAACTTCAATGGAACTTTTTGATACACAAAGTGGTGAATATAAAGAACATATCTTACCAAATAAAATTAGACGCAGAATGTCTATTGAAATGGGCTCAACTATGAGTTGGCATAAGTATGTAGGTTTAGATGGTATTGTTGTTGGTATAGATAGCTTTGGAAAATCAGCTCCTGCAGCAGATGTGATAAATTATTTTGAGTTTAATGTAGATAATATGGTGAATAAATTTAAATCTTTAATGTAAATATTGATTTTTAGCTAGAAATTAGGTATTATTAGTAATGTTATAAAGGAGGAATGTTTATGAAGCTCTGGTTAGCGATTGTCTTAATCGTCGTAGCCTTAATTTTAGGAGTTGTCTTAGGGTTCATTTTGGCAAGAAAATATATGATGAAATATCTTAAAGAAAATCCACCGATAACAGAAGATATTATTCGAACTATGATGACACAAATGGGTAGAACTCCATCTGAAAAACAAGTTCGTCAAGTTATGAAAAGTGTTAATGCACAATATGATCAAAAAAGTGCAAAAAAAGAAAAGTAATAAAAAAAGCTGTTTCGTTATTTTGAAACAGCTTTTTTAGTACCTAATTCTTCTCCTTGATTTTCAACTTCATTAATTTTACCACTAAAGATAAAACTTGAATATAGTATAATTAACAGTAATACTGTAAAAATAATACCAATAATAACAATTATTTTATCGAGCATTCTTACTACCTCCTATATTATAGATTATTACAATTTTAGCTAAATTATTTATCATTTTGTGATAATTTAACACTTAAAAATTGGCACTATTGACAATTTTAAGAAAAAAGTTATAATATTTGTATAATATGGAGGTTTAACTCCACCATTTTTTGCGAACATGGCGGAACCGGTAGACGCGCATGCTTGAGGGGCATGTGGTTTGAACCGTGGGGGTTCAAGTCCCCCTGTTCGCACCATTACGGTAAGTCAAAAAGTCTTTTGTGATAAACTAGAGGCTTTTTTATTTTGAAAGATTTTAAAAATAAGTTAAAATTATTATCTTTACACAAATCATGTAATCTTATAAGTTAACATTTTTGTTTTTATGCAATTGGGACATAATTCACTTACAGATTAAATGAATGTTGACTAGATTATAGGGGATTTTCCATAATGGAAAGTATGGAATATTGTTTTCTCTTTTATTAGTAATTCCAATATTGAATTTAGAAAGATTAAAACATAGTAATTTTTTGATAATTAATATATAATTAAGGTAAAAAAAAGGAGAAGAAGATAATGGTAGGCGAGCAAATAAAAAAACTCTTAAAAGCTAATGAGATGACCCAAACTCAGTTGGCTCAAAAAATGAACATAAGCGACTCAAAAATGTCTAAGTTACTTAGTGGTTCATTAGAACCTAATCTAACTGATTTAAAACTTATGTCTAAAATATTCAGTGTTACAATAGATGAAATGGTTGTAGGTGAAACCAATCAAAATATTTCCTTAATTGAAGCAGCTATTAAAGAAGGTATTAAAAGTTTTTCCACTCTTATCAAAACTAATCCAAACTGGATTGATCGAAAAGATGACAAAGGCCACAATATGCTTTATTATATAAGAAAATATGATGCATATGATTATCTAACTTATTTTTACCAGCAAAAAAACACACATGTCCCCGCATCAATCCAAATCTTTTATGTAAAGATGGTAAAAACACTGATTAGAAAGAAGTTATATGATAAATACCTTGAGATATATGCTCATAAACATATTTGGGACTTTAGCGCTTTGGAATTAAGTTTAAGTGATCAAGATAAATTAAACCTTAATAATAATAAGTCTAGTGAAATGATCTATGAGGTTATAAATAAAACTAGTGAAAAGTCAGAAATATACAGCGAAGTAAATAAAGACAGGATAAGCAAGATTGAGTTAGAAAAATATGTAATCTATGGTTATCCTAAAGCAGTCTTTAGAAGATTTTGTGATCATCTTTTAATGAGGCAAAATGTAGAACCAAAATATATTATTGATTTAGATAGAAGAGGTGAATATCTTAAAACGTATTATGCAAATAATCCAAAAATTTTAGGTGAACGAATAAAAGAAATAAAGGATACAAACAATTTACCAAATGATATTGAAACACTTAATGAAGCATTATTTTTAGCTGGAGATAAAGAGAAAATTAATGACTTAATGGTACTACAAATTGATTTATTTGAAGATATTGATTTAGATGAAGTTTATAAAAATAATATTGAGCCTTCATATATGAGTATTCTCCATAATTTTAGTAGAAAAATCATGCGAATAAAAAATTATCTTATTCTATCCATTAAATATAATGACTTAGAATTATTCGATAAACTCATTTCAAATCCAAAGCTTTCACTAGTAATAAATAGTGCAAGAAAAGAAAAAAGAGTTATTGGAGAATATGGTTCACATTTAGTAACTTCGAAATTTTTTGATTTTGAAATGCCTTTTATATTCCAAAAGAAAGTTTTAGAAACATTCCCAGAAAGCATAGATGAAATTACATTTGACTATGAAGAAATAATTAAGTCAGAAAATGCATCTCATTATAAATATGCAATTGAACATTTATCCAACTTATACTTTCAACTACCTTTTCATGCAGATGTTGATCTTGAGAAAAAACTTAATAGACCTCTTACATCATTAGATTTTAAGAAACTAATTGATACAATACATTCGGTGATAATAGAGTTTAATATATCCTACTTAAAAACGGGTAAACTAGATTATGATGCAATATATAAAAGTTTATTAAATAAGTCGTTAAAACATACTGCATTTAAATATTTGCTTATAAAGATTTGGATAAATGTTGGTAATTTTCAAAATCTAAATGTAGAAGAAATAGATAAATTATTTGAAGAAGGAATACCAAGTGTTGAAAAAATAGAGTCAATAAAAGAGGCTGTCATTAATTATATATTTTTTAAATTTCCAACCTATATTGATAACGTATTTAAAGGACAAAAATTATATGAACTACTTCCAAAAATAAAGAGTATAAATTTCTTTAAATTAATAATATCAGGATTTAACCCAAATCTTTTGGGAAGATATATTAATGAAAACAATCTAGTATTTAATGACATTGAGAAAGTTAAGATATTATATAAAGAGATAACAAACGAACTTACAAATAATGATTCATCATTATTATATAGAACATTATTATAATATAATATTTATACATAATTAAGCTCAATAATAAAATTTATTTTGGGCTTTTTACTGTATATTAATATTTAGAAGTGCTAAAAAGATTATCGGTTGAAAATTGAGTTACTTAATTAATGATTTTAAATGAGGAGATTTATAATTATATGCAAAGCGAAAGAAAAAATGAAATCATTAGAATTATAAAATTTACTATTTTTTCAATATCAGCTGGTTTAATTCAGCTTACTTCCTTTACGATAATGTCAGAGGTTTTTCATGTTACATATTGGTCAAGTTATTTAACCGCTTTAATATTATCAATTATTTGGAATTTTACAATTAATCGTAAATTCACATTTAAGTCAGCGAATAATGTACCGATTGCAATGATGAAAGTTCTAGGATATTATGCTGTTTTTACTCCACTATCAACTTGGTGGGGAGATGTATTAACAAAAGCTAGTTGGAACGAATATTTAGTTTTAGGGGGAACAATGCTGATTAACTTTATTACAGAGTTTCTATATCAACGCTTTATTGTTTTTGGAAATAGTATTGAATCTGCTGTTTCCAATCAAGAATAATTACTAATCTATTAATGTAATAACAGGATTAATGACCAATTAATTGGAATTTACTGGTCAAAAAGGTGGAGGATAATATGGTAAGGAAAGATAGTATTAGAATTAAATTGAATATTCTAATGATATCAATATTAATAGTTGTCTTTGTAGTTATATTGTTTTATTTAGATGAATCACTAAATTGGGGAACCGAAAAGATTATTAGTTGTATCGCAATCTCTATATGGTCCTTTTTTGTGATTCCTGCTCTACGACAATCATATTTAATAAACAGAGATAAAGATTTGGCTGAATGGTTTAAAATGGGATATCATATTGGTGCTAGTGGAATCTGGATTCCAGTTTTATTTTCACCGCTATATGGTGTGAAATATTATTTTTTAAAAGATAACTAAATTGTTAATTTCAATTATAATTGGAATTACTTTCAGACTGGAATTAATGACTTGAAATAAAAAATGAGAAAAAGTTTTATTTGATTGAGCTTTCAAAGTAACGGAAAAGATCGATAGCGCATTGTCATTCACTCTAAAATTAAGGTGTGTTTTTTCTTATTTTGTTTCTCTTGAATTGAATTGAATTGTAGATTTAAGTATAATAATAATTAGTAAATAATAAAATTGTATAATAAAATTTAAAAAAGGAATGATTACGTGATAAGAGAAATAATGCCAGAAGATAAAGAGCTATTTTTAAAAATGGTGAAAGACTTTTATAACTCTGATTCTGTACTTCATAAAATTCCAATTGAGAATGCACTTGAGACGTTTTATGAAGTTACATCTGATTCACCTTATGCTAGGGCATATATATTTGAAAGTAATAGAATTGTGACTGGCTATGGTCTTGTTAGCATAACTTATTCGAATGAAGTAGGTGGAAAAGTGCTATGGTTAGAAGAGTTATATATTCGCAATAAATATCGAAACTTAGGTCTAGGTGGAAATTTTCTTGACTATTTACATAAAAAATTTAAAAACAAAGTTAAGAGATTTAGGCTCGAACTTACAGCAGATAATTATGTTGCCAAAGGGCTTTACTTAAAACGTGGATTTAAAACTTTAAAATATGTTCAAATGATTAATGATGTTAAGAAAAGTGATTTTGAAACCAAAGATAATTAAGAATCCAAGAATCATCTTCTAAATCTGTTTTTAATATTGTTATATACTACTAACTTTGTTTTACAATATGAAATTACACGATATTGTGTTTCCAAGTTGTCTCAAACATCTATTGTTTAAGTATAAAATTGATTTGTTTTTTGTGAAAAAAATTATAGCATAATTTTTATTGTTTCTAGCAATTATTTATTATATTTGGTATAATATAAATTATAATATTTGAAAACCCTTAGGGGGAGTAGCTTAATATTAAGCATCGTCATTACGTTAGATTAATAATCTAGCCGGGCTTAATAATCATTTTCATGATTGCAAGACCTTATATCATTTTTTGATATAGGGTTTTTATCTTTAATGGAGGTATATATAAGTGCGCAAAAATGAATTATTAGAAAAGTATTGTGTAAATCCTAATTATGGAAAAACACAAGTAGAAGTAGACGAATATCATCAAACTCATGGGTACAATGAATTAAGACAAAAAAAGCAAAAAGGTTTATTTATTAAGTTTTTAGAACAATTTAAAGACATACTAATAATAATCTTAATAATAACCGCTATTGTTTCTTATCTAATTAACCCTAAGGATTATATTGAAAGTATTATTATTTTATTAGTAGTAATTGTTAATGCTACTTTAGGTGTTTATCAAGAAAGTAAAGCAGAGAAATCACTAGAGGCATTAAAAAAACTATCATCTCCTCACTCTAATGTAATTAGAGAAGGTAATACGATTTCGGTTGAATCCAAAGATTTAATCGAAGGCGATATCATCCTCGTTGAAGCAGGGGACTTTATTTCAGCTGATGCTAGAATTTTGGAAGCTGCTAATTTAAAGGTTGATGAATCATCACTTACTGGAGAAAGTGTACCTGTAGAAAAAACAAGTGATAATATTGAAAAAACATTAGCTTTAGGTGATCAAAATAATTCACTCTTTTCATCGACATTTGTCACATATGGTAGAGCTAAAGCAATCGTAACTGGAACGGGAATGAATACTGAAATCGGAAAGATTGCCAGATTATTAGATGAACAAGATGATGATAAAACACCACTACAAGTAAAACTTGACCAAATTGGAAAAATAATTGGTATCTTTACGATAGCTATCGCTATTATTGTGTTTATGATTGAATGGCTGGTTATCTATCCGGATAACCCAATGCAAGCCTTTAAATCATCAATTGCTTTAGCTGTTGCGGCTATTCCAGAGGGACTATCAACTGTAGTAGTAGTTGTTCTGGCCTTAGGCGTTGAGAAAATGGCCAGACACAATGCGATTGTAAAGAAACTACCCGCTGTTGAAACTTTAGGCTCAACACAAATTGTATGTAGTGATAAAACGGGAACATTAACACAAAATAAGATGACAATAAAGAAAATATATAAAAATGAGTTAAAAGATATCGCTTCTAATTTACTAGATGCAGAAAAAGAAATGTTATCTTTCTTCTCATTATGTACTGATGCTTCAATTTCAATGATTGATAATGAAGAAGTAAGAGTAGGTGATCCTACAGAAACAGCTTTAATTGAAGCAAATAATAAATATGGACTATACCCGAGTGATAAACTAAATTTTAAAAGAATTGCTTCGTTACCATTTGATTCAAATCGTAAAATGATGAGCGTAATCATTGAATATAAGGGCAAATACTTAAATATTACTAAAGGTGCAGTAGATGTTATCTTAGACAAAGTAAATAATGTTGATAAGAAGAACGTATTAGAAGTCAACGAAATAATGGCTAAAAATGCCTTGCGTGTGTTGGGCATCGGAATTAGATATTTAAATGAAATTCCTAAGGTTCTTAATAGTGATAACTTGGAAATTGATTTAGAATTTATTGGGATGGTCGGTATGATTGACCCCGCAAGAGATGAAGTAAAAGCATCTATTCATCAGGCAAAAATGGCAGGTATAAGAACAATAATGATAACAGGAGACCATGTTGTTACAGCCAATGCAATTGCGAAAGAATTAGGAATACTAAATCCGGGAGAATTATCAATTTCCAGTAAAGAACTAATAGATTTGTCTGATGAAGAATTGTTTAATAATATTGAATTATACTCAGTCTATGCCAGGGTATCACCTGAGGATAAAGTTAGAATAGTAGATACATGGCAAAGAAAAGGAAAAGTCGTCGCAATGACTGGTGACGGGGTAAATGATTCTCCAGCACTTAAAAAAGCTGATATTGGTTGTGCTATGAGCATTACTGGTACAGATGTCGCCAAAGAAGCAGCTTCAATGACATTAGTTGATGATAACTTTGCGACAATTATTACTGCTGTTAAGTATGGCCGTGGTATCTACGCTAATATTAAAAAAACTGTCCATTATTTACTATCAAGTAATATTGGTGAAGTAATAACAATTTTTCTTGCTACTTTGATTGCTGCCGTTCTAGCTGGAAAAAGTAGTTTTGGAATTCCATTATTACCAATCCATTTGCTTTGGATTAACCTTATTACTGATACGTTACCAGCTTTTGCTTTAGGATTTGAAAAAGTTAATGATGGGGTAATGTATAATAAACCTCGAGAAAAAAATGAAAGTTTCTTCGCAAATGGCTTAGGTAAAAAAATATTTATTCAAGGAATTTTAATTGGTTTAATAACGCTATCTTCATATACAATTGGAATTATTACTACTGACAATAATGTTATCGCAAGAACAATGGCTTTTGTGACATTATCACTAATTCAGTTATTTCATGCGTTTAATTTAAAATCTGAAGCGTCAGTTTTTTCAAAACAAGCTTTTGACAATAAATATTTAATCGGTGCTTTTATTATCGGTGCAATAATGCAATTAGGAATTGTTTATATTTCTTCAATTGCATCAATCTTTAAAGTAGAAGCATTAAATTTACTTCAATTAACTATTTGTACTGGTTTTGCGTTCTTAATGGTTATTATAGTCGAAATTGTTAAGTTATTAAGAAGAAAAAAACAAAGATCCTAGGGTTTGAACCCCTAGGTCTTTTCACTTTTTATTTAGTTATTTTACTCTTTATGATACAATATATATATGATAAAATAATAAATTATGAGGTATTTAAATGAATATTACTGCTTTTACTTCTAAACAATTAGTTAATGGAAGTTTCGGTTCTTTTCATAGTATGAGTAGAAACTCTACTATTACAACGGAAAAATTCTTAAGAAGATGTATGTTTTTAAGGATTGATAAAACTAACCCTTTTTTAGCTAAGACATTAACTTATATTAAAAAATGTATCAATCGCGAAATTGAGATTCCTGATCGTAAAGAAGTTTTAATACAATGGCACAATTTTGAAGATTTAATGTTTTCGACATGGTTATTGATATTTGATGATTTAAATGAAAGAGCTGTCAAGATTATAAATGATTGGGCTAATGTAATTGAAGCTTCAGTTATCGATAACCATTTTAATTTTACAAGCTATTTACACAATTATCAAAAAATATTTGGCAATCTAAAAGTAAGGCAACGTGTAATAAATCCGACAAATTTTTATGTCGTATCTTTGATTAAAAATAGATTAAGCAACATTGCTAGTAGTGGATTTTATGAACATATCATGAATAAAGGAGTTTACTATATTTACAGTAACAATTTAAAGGATATTCCTTACGAGTTTGATTATAAAAACACTATTTTCTATTTATATGCGATTTTACTTGCCTCATCATACAATCCCAAGGATCCTACATTAGTTAAAATCAAAAAATGGATCTTAGACTATCAGTCTAAAGATGGCTATTGGTATTTAAACAATATAAAAGCTGATGGTATTGTCTTTCCGTTTTCCACAAATTGGAG